>CALXXG010000080.1 GCA_944392625.1 uncultured Rickettsiales bacterium | reverse complement strand
ATGACTGGTACTGCTATGACAGAAGCGGCAGAGTTTGAATTTATATATGGTTTAAAAACAGTTGAAATACCTACAAATAAGCCAATTCAAAGAAAAGACGAAGACGACTGTATATTTAAAAATACTGATGGTAAATTTAAAGCTATAGCAAATCAAGTTGAAGATTGCTATAAAAGAGGACAGCCAGTCTTAATTGGTACTGTTAGCATTGAAAAATCTGAGTTATTATCTCATTTGCTAGATAAAAAACACATACCGCATCAGGTTTTGAATGCTAAGTACCATGAAAGAGAATCTAAAATTGTTGCTCAGGCTGGTGTTCCAGGCACTGTTACAATTGCCACAAACATGGCCGGTAGAGGAACAGATATTATGCTTGGCGGCAATGCTGATTTCTTAATTAAAGACATGTATACTCAAGTTGAAGATCCTGAGGAAAGAAAAAAGGAAGAAGAAAGAATTAAAAGAAAAGTTGAAGAAAATAAAAAAATTGCAATAGAAGCTGGAGGTTTATACATTCTTGGAACAGAAAGACACGAAAGTAGAAGAATTGATAATCAGCTAAGAGGTAGAAGCGGAAGACAGGGAGATCCTGGAAATTCTAAATTCTTCCTATCTTTAGAGGATGATCTATTGAGAATTTTTGGTTCCGATAAATTAGGTGGAATGCTTGAAAAACTTGGACTTAAGGATGATGAAGCTATAATTCACCCTTGGATTAGCAAATCTGTTGAAAAAGCTCAAAAGAAAGTTGAAAATGCTCATTATGAAATGAGAAAAACAGTTCTTAAATATGATGATGTTGTAAACGAACAGAGACTTATTATATTTGAACAAAGAATGGATATAATTAAAGCTCACGATGTATCGGAAGAAATTAATTATTTAAGAGAAGAAAAAAATAGAGAGTTGCTTGATAGATATATGCCTGAAAAAACCCATGCTAATCATTGGGATATTGAAGGTTTGCAAAAAGAAATTGAGAGAATTTATGGTGAATGTTTTGACATAAAAGAATTTATCAATGGTAATAATATAAAAAGAGACAAGCTGTTAGAAAAAATCAATGCCTATACTCTTGAATTATACAAGAAAAAAGAAGAATTGTATAGTGCTGGACTTTTAAGAGAAGTTGAAAAGAGAGTTATGCTAATGACAATTGACAAATATTGGAAAGAACATTTGTATAATCTTGATAAATTAAGACAAGGTATAAATTTTAGAGCCTACGCACAAAAAGATCCTCTTTTAGAATACAAAAAAGAAGCATTCAATTTATTTGAAGAACTCTTGTATAATATGAATGAGGAAACTTTAATTAGACTTTTCCACATAGTTATAAATTTAGAGACTCTAAGCAACAATGAAAAATTCTTTAGTGCAAGAGAAGAACAAAATCAAAAGAAGCTGCAATATAACAGAGCCGAGCTTTTAAATAGCATGAATAAAAAAATTACACAGGATCCACAGAATCCACAAAATATGGTTAAACAAAGCACTGCCCATAACAGAGTAAATCCAATAGATAGAGATCCAAAAGATCCATCAACATGGGGAAGAGTAAAAAGAAATGACCCTTGTCCATGCGGTTCAGGCAAGAAATATAAGCAATGCTGTGGAAAAACTGAATAATTAATATTATTTATTATTTTTCTTAACTGCTATATTAAAAACAATACAATTGTTTTAAATAATTATTATAAACAATAAGTTATGATAGAAATTTTACAACAAAAAGAGGAAAAAATATTAAAATATATAGTAGTCAAAGAAAAATGCGAAGTAATAGGTTTTATTGAGTTATTATCTATTGGTAAATTTTTCAGAAAAAAAATATTAAATTTTTATGATGAAAGTCTGACAGAACCTTTAAAAAATGATTTAGATAAGCTTATTTACACTATAAATTTACTTAATGACAAATATAAAGAAGTTCAAAAACAAGCCGTAGTTGAAAATTCTTATGAACCTTTAGAAATATTCTTTAAAGAAAACGGAAATATTTTACCATATAATCATCTATATTTATGGTACCACAATAAAGTTTATTTACCAAATATTAACAAATTGATGGACTTTACAAAATCATTAAAAAATAATTTAGTTAAAGCTAATATAGATATAGATATAGAAGCTATGTTTAATTTTTTTAAATATCAATATACAGAAAATGAGGTTTATAATCTTTATACACATATATTTTTAACAGACCATTCAAAGGGTGAAAGTATCAATGAATTGGGAGGACTTTTGGGATTCAAATTTAATCAAAAAGAATTTATGGTTTCAATAAATGATATTGATGCACAAAAGTCTTGGTCAGAAGAACGTAAAAATGCGATAAAAAAAGTAATTCAATTCTTTCCTGCACCTATTATTTTACATGAAATGACACATTATTATTATCATAAATCTGGACAGTTAAAAAAAATAGAACAAAACTATGCTTTTGAATTTAAAATATTAAATCAGGAAATACTAAAACTTAATAGTAAATATATATTGCCAAGCGATAAAAATAACCAAGCTTTTTCTTTATTAAATGAAGTATTGGCAACAAGTTTCCAAGGAGTACTGCAGGAAAGAATAGCTTATCAAGATAATAGTGAAAACAAATTATACGATTCTAATGATTTAGTTGACCAAACTGCAAAATCAATAATACCAATGCTAAATGAATATATAAAAGATAAAAAACAAATAGACAATAAATTTATTTTATATTTTTTAAAGCAAGCAAAAAAATCTTGTATAGAGCTTCATAAAATTGATATTGCAAATATAAAAGATTAGTATTTGTTTGTAAGAAATTAAATTTTATGAGAGCCGAGCAGGAATTATTGATTGGTAATAACAATTCATCTAAAATAAAATTAATAAATTATATATTAATTTTATCTTACAATATTTGTTTCTTAAAAAACTTAGTAAATAAATTCTTATAATTTTTTTAAATTTAAAATTATCTATATTTATAACATTTTTTATATTCGTTATTAAAAAAATAAATGTTTATTACTATAAGTTAAATTAAACTTATAAAAGTAATAAACATGAAATTCATTAATTTTATAAAATATAGTATTAACTATGCTGGTGTATCTTTTATTTTTCCTCTTTATTTTCTCTAACTTCTATATCTTCACCAGTAGTTTGATCTACGGCTTTGTAACTTAATTTTGGCTTTCTACTATAGTCAAAGCCAATTAATTTAAATTTATAGGTTTTTCCTTCTTCAAGTATATCTTCAACCTTATCAACTCTATAATTTGCAAGTTGACTAATATGTACAAAACCATCTTTTTTTGGACTTTCAGGAAATTCAACAAAAGCACCGGAATTAAGAATTTTTACAACTTTACCTTCATAAATTTTACCTACTTCAACATTAGGGTTAAATTCACCACGACTAATTTTGAATCTTCTAAAATCTTTTTTATTAGTATTATCACTCATCTCTTTCCTTTTTTATTAAACTATTATCTATTTTCTATATCTTCACCAGTTTTTTGGTTGACAGCTTTATAACTCAATTTAGGTTT
The DNA here is from genome assembly GCA_944392625.1 of uncultured Rickettsiales bacterium. Taxonomy (GTDB): domain Bacteria; phylum Pseudomonadota; class Alphaproteobacteria; order Rickettsiales; family UBA1997; genus CALXSC01. The sequence goes on along the minus strand of CALXXG010000080.1, from coordinate 5,831 downwards.
ATTATTTCTATCAAAGCCAATAACTTTAACTTTTATAGTATCGCCTTCATTAAGAACGTCATCAACAAAATCAACTCTATAATTAGCCAATTGGCTTATATGAACAAAACCATCAACTTTTCCAGGCAAATCCACAAAAGCTCCTGAGTCAACAATTTTTACAACTTTGCCTTCATATATTTTACCAATTTCAACATCACCAGCTATATCTTCTATTATTTGTCTAGCCTGTTCTCTGTTTTCTTTTTTATTGGACATAATTGTAACAGTGCCATCATCATTTATATCAATAGAAGTATTAGTTTTTTCAACTATCTCTTTAATTACTTTTCCTTTTGCACCTATAACTTCTTTAATTTTATTAGGTTTTATTTTTATAATTAAAGCACGTGGCGCTGTATCAGAAACTTCCGGCCTTGATTCACTTATAGATTCGCTCATCTTTTCTAAAATATGGAATCTTCCATCTTTAGCCTGTTTTAGAGCAATACTCATTATTTCTTCTGTAACGCCCTTGCATTTGATATCCATTTGTAAAGCTGTTATGCCATATTTTGTACCAGCTACTTTAAAATCCATGTCTCCAAGATGATCTTCATCACCCATAATATCTGTCAACACTGTGAAGTCATCACCTTCTTTTATTAGCCCCATTGCTATACCAGAAACAGGTGCTTTCATTGGAACGCCAGCAGCCATTAATGACATAGATGTACCACATACAGTAGCCATAGAAGAAGAACCATTTGATTCCGTGATTTCAGATACAACTCTAATAGTATATGGAAAATCATCAGTTAATTGAATAACATTATTTATAGCCTTCCAGGCTAGTTTACCATGTCCAATTTCTCGCCTTCCAGGTGCTTTTAAAAACCCTGTTTCACCTGTTGCATATGGAGGAAAATTATAATGTAGCATAAAGTTTTGAGATTCAACAATTTCAGAAACATTATCTATTATTTGTTCATCATGTTCAGAACCCAAGGTCGTAACAACTAAAGCCTGTGTCTCTCCTCTAGTGAATAAAGCAGAACCATGAACAACGGGCAATATATCAACTTGTGCTGTTATTGGTCTAACTTGATCGGTTTTTCTTCCATCAATCCTACTCCCTTCTTTTAAAACCATTGTCCTAACGATATTCTTTTCAATATCTTTAGTAACTTCATCAACCTTATTCATTAGAACTTCATCATCACTTTCACCAACAAATTTTTCTTTAATTTTATCATATATTTCTTCAAGTTTAGAAACTCTTTGTTGTTTGTCTATTACATTATATGCTTCTTTTAAATCGTCAGTAGCAAATTCTTTAATACTTTTTTCTAACTCAGAAAAATCTGGTGTCTCTATAGAAATCTTTTGAACATTGCATGAAGAAACAAAATCTTTAATAAAATCAAGCACTTTTCCAAGTTCCCTATGTCCAAAAGCTAGAGCCTTTAACATCTCGTCTTCAGATAATTCCTTAGCTTCAGATTCAACCATTAAAATTGAATCTTTAGTTCCAGCAACCGTTAAATCTAATCTTCCTTCATCAGAGAATGGACGAGTATTGTTTAAAATAAAGTCGCCATTTTTATAGGCAACTTTTGCAGCCGCAATTATATCTTCAAATGGTGCTGGAGAAATTGATAACGCTGCTGAAGCCGCTATTAAAGCAGTAATATCAGCCGGAGAAGTCTCTTCATAAGCTAATAAAGTACAAAATACATCCGTCTCATATCTATAGTTTGAAGGAAACAAAGGTCTGATCGGCCTATCAATTGCTCTTGATATTAAAGTTTCATTATCTGATGGTTTTGTTTCTCTTTTTATAAAACCAGGAGGAATTCTACCTTCAGCATAAAACTTTTCAACATAGCTAACAGTTAATGGGACGAAATCTATGCCTGTAGTTTCTTTTTTAGCTATTGTAACGTTTGCCATAACTACTGTTTTTCCATAAGTAGCTATAACAGAACTCGCTTGTCTTCCAATTCTTCCAGTCTCAAGACTTAAAGTTTTGCCACCCCACTCCATTTCTTTTTTTACTACATTAAACATTAAAATCCTTATTTATTATCTTTTAAACCGAGTTTTTCTATTAATTTTAAATATCTTTCCATTGATTTTTTCTTTAAGTATGCTAATAATCTTTTTCTTCTAGCAACAAGCATTAATAGCCCTCTTCTTGAAGAAAAATCTTTAGCATGAGTTTTGCAATGTTCAGTGATATTTTTAATTCTTTCAGTTAAAACTGCTGTTTGAACTTCAACAGAACCAGTATCGCATTCACCAGTTCCAAATTCTTTAATAAGTTCAGTTTTTTTATTTTTTTCAATAGACATATTTTTGAGTACCTCTTTTTATTATTAATTTAATAAACAATGCCACCTCAAAACGCAGCAATATGATTATATATTATATCTTAATATTTAAAAGTAAATAAATTTTACTTATAATTTTTATAAAATATTTTTACTTATAAATATTGATATTATTTTGTTTATTATGTAACGATTTATCCTTAATATTATTTTTAGCGCCAAACTTTTCAAGCAAAATTAATTTTTTATAATCACTAATAACCTTATTTTTATATTTTTCATAATTATTTAATACTACTTTTAAATTTTTTCCATTTTCACTTGCTATAATTTTTTCTTCTATATTTTTAGCCAAGGTATTTGTAAAATCAATATCACCAACAGTTTTTAATATTTCACTTGCAAGTTCAGCATTTAATGTTTTTTCTTTGAAATTATTACGACTTAAAATATCTAGTTTTAAAGCGTTTTTAAGAGCATTTCGTAAATATTCCCTTTGAGCATTAACAATAATTTTTTTATTTATATCTTTATTAAAAAGATCCACATTCATTACTTCATTATATTTTTCAAAAACTAATTCAGTTATTTCATTAATCTTATCTTTTATAATTCTATCTGCTTTAAAATTATTTTCATTAAGAAATTTTTCTATAAGTTTTTGAGTTCCATTCCTTTTTTCAGAAAAGGCAGAAGGAGAAATAACTTTAGAGTTTATTAATAATCCCTGTGTGTATAAAAATATATTTTTTATTTTTTCTGCATACGATATTTCCTGTGAAAAAGTACCTCTAAATATATTTTTATATTCTCTATTGCCAAATTTTTCATAGTCAAAATATTCATCAGAAACATTTAAAAGTTTAAATATAAAATCTATATCAGCAATTTTTAATTTTTCCCTATAACTCGGCAATGTTAAATCTACTAAAAAGGCCCTTGGATTAAATTTATTAGACATATCCAAAACAATATTGTCAGATCTAATGTCACAAGTCCCAAGGATAGTTGAAAATAAGATAATGTCCATAAAATTCTCTGGAACCCTATAGCTTTCAAGATTATTATATAAAAAATAATAATTTGATAAATTCATACAATATTTTGCCACTTTTTTAGAAACTGTTATAGATATACTTTTATCTGGATTGTTATTTTTAATTAAAAATACTGTTGGTTTTACTGCCAATCTTTCATTATCATTATTATATAAATCAAGACTAGCTAATATTTGAAGTCTTTTAGTTGAGTTTTCATAATCATAATCTGTTTCTGAAAATTTTACAACATATTCGCTATCTTCACTTTCAACTATTTCAAAACCATTTTCCGCTCCACGTAATTTTGGGTTTATTTTTGTTGCATTATAAAATTTAAATGTAAAATCTGCAAGATTTTTTGAAATTTCATCCAATCTTTTTGTAAGCTCATTAAACTTTATATCATTAGCATTGAATTCATCAATTCTTCTTTTTAAGGCTTCTTTAATTTTATTTTTTATAGTTTCTTTATCCATTTTAGCACTCTATTTAATTTATAGATATAAAATAATACAAGAAATATCTCTATATTTTTGATTATTTAGTTTAAAAATATATGACATTAATTATAGAATTTTTTTTATAATTCTCAAGCATTTTATTTAATAATAAGAATAATATTTAAATTTCCTTTACATTTTAAAAAACAAAAATATAATTATAGTGGGAGATTAATAATTTAAACAAAATGATTAAATTAGATTCAATTAAATTTTTATTTGGGATATTAATAATAGCTAGTTGTACGCAAAAACCTGCTCAGGTTGTTCATAAATCAATTGGTGTATATAGACCAAACTATTCAGAAACTTATGTAGAGAGTCCAGATGGTAAAATAGCAAGAAGCTTAAGGGGAAATACAAATACTGAAAAAGCTGAAGAAATAAGCATAATAAATAAAAATGCAATAAAAACAGATTCAACAAATATGTATACAGTAAAAAGTGGTGACAGTCTTTGGACAATATCAAGAAAATTTGACATGAATGTACCACAATTAGTTGCGCTAAATAATTTAAAAAAACCATATAATATAATACCAGGACAAAAATTAAAAGTTGCAGGAACAGCATCAGATAATAATTCTATAAAAATTATAAAGACAGATAACTATATAGTAAAATCAGGTGATAATCTTTCAACGATAGCAGAAAGGTATGGTATGAAAACTATTGAATTAGCTGAACTGAATAATTTAAACAAACCATATACTTTAAAAGTTGGGCAAAGGCTAAAAGTAAAAACAACTTCGGTAGCAAAAACATCAAATAATGGTATTTATATTGTAAAATCTGGAGACAATTTATCAACAATAGCAGAAAATAACAATATGAGTTTATCAGAGTTGGCAGAATTAAATAATATAAAAAAGCCATACGCATTAAAAGTTGGACAAAAATTAACAATAAATAGAAATAAACCTACAACAATTGCAAAATCCAACAGTAGCTCAAAATCAACAACAAAATCTGAAAATAAAGGAATTTCATTTATATGGCCAATAAAAGGTGAAATAATTTCAAGTTTTGGAAATAAAGCAAATGGTTTATATAATGATGGAATCAACATTGCCGCATCTAATGGTACAAATTTTAAAGCAACAGAAGATGGAGTTGTTGCATATGTTGGAAATGAATTAAGGGGATATGGAACTATTATATTAATAAAACACAATAGCAATTGGATTTCAGCATATGCCCATTGTGGAAGCGTAAAAGTTGCAAGAGGAGATAAAGTGTCAAAAGGGCAAATTATTGGAACAGTTGGACAAACAGGAAATGTTAGTAGCCCACAACTTTATTTTAGCCTTAGAAGTGGGAGAGAAGCTGTAGATCCAATAAAGTATTTAAAATAAAATCTAAATGTTTATTTAGTTTTATTTTATAAAATCATAAATTGATAATCAAGTAGATGTAGTATTTGAACTTGAGTTGCTATTTATAATTTTATTTACTTTATTTGATAAATTTTTATTTGAATATTCTTTATATTTCTTATTATTAGGAAAAAATTCTGACAAAAATTCATCACTACTAGACTCTTCTTCAAGATTATCTGGCATATGTATATCAATTTCAACCTCTTGAATTTCTTGAGGTAATTTTATTTTAGAATATGGTTTTTCAAAATTACTAAAATCAATTAATTTTTTATGCTTAATATTTTCAAAATTTTTTGTATATGAAGAAGGACTTAGTAAACTTCCGTACTTAACTTCATAATAATTTATTTCATCATAAATCTCTTCAGATTTATTTGATAACCATTTGAATTTTCTTTAACAGAATTTGAGTTATTATTTATTGATTGCGAACTTATATCTTTAAAATCAAAGTTTTCTCTATCACCATCTTCAAACAAATCTATATCAGTTTCCTTTTAATTTGGTACTGCAGATCCAATACACAAATTAAATAGTTTTTTGACTTTTATTCTTTATTTTTGATTAATATTGTACCATTTTATCAAAATATTATAA
>CALXXG010000079.1 GCA_944392625.1 uncultured Rickettsiales bacterium | reverse complement strand
TATATATTAAATTAACCCAATAGTTCTGTTCATAATTTATTAATATTAAATGATAAGCTCCGCTGGTAGTGTTGCAAAAGCTTCGCTTTTGTGAACCACTAGCCTAGCTAGTGGATTATGGTTGCATTCAACGTTGCCTACACTTCGTTTCGGCCCGAACCCCTGGGGTTCTCATCCTTTAGTCTATTAAAAATTGAAAAAAAAATAAAGATTATTTGTATCAGTGGCGGATAGGGAGGGATTCGAACCCCCGGAGAACTTGCGCCCTCGCTGGTTTTCAAGACCAGAGCTTTCGACCGCTCAGCCACCTATCCGTCATCAATTTTACAATATTAAATTTTAAAAGTCTAGTAAAATTATACAAAAAAATTATTTTAATAAAGTCTTATTTTTATTTGATTTATTATAATTTATATTATTAATATTTTTATATGCATTATTTTTATTTTTTGTAAATTTTTTATCATCAATATTATTTGATATATTATTTACAATATCAGAATAAAACTTTACAACTTCATTTTCAACACCATTCTCTATAATTTTCAAAGCATTTATAATATGTTTTTTAATAAGAGACTTATATTCTGGCATACTGTCAATTTTATTTATCAATATTTTAGCCCCATTAATGTTATTTGAAATAAGCAACGAGTCAAAAACAGTCAATCTTCTATTATTTTCCAATATTAAATCTTCACTATTTATAATTTTATTATCATCAGCATAAAAATCTAATTTATTTTTATTATCTAGTTTTCCTCTATTAATTAATTCATTTAACATTTCTAAATTGTTTGGATTATGTTGCAATAGTTCTAAAATTGGAGTTGGTGATTTAATTTTACTTATTCTGTTATTATTGTCTATAACTTCTTGTTCAAATTGATTAATATTAGCACCATGCTCTATTAAAGCGTTGAATGAATCAAAATCATTTAGTTTTATTGAGTTAATTAAAGGAGTATTAAACATATTATCTATACAATTTATCATTTTATATTTTTTAGATGGTGTAATTCTATTTAATAATAGTATAAGTATTTCAATATTTCTGTTAAAAGATGCATGCATTATTATATTTCTACCAAAATCATCAATACTATAAATATCAACATTTAAGGATAATAAAGCAGAAATTATATCTATATTGTTTTTATCAATGGCATACATCAATGGTGTCATATTATTAAAAATTTTCCTGTTAAGATCAGCACCATATTGCATTATGATATAAATAGCTTCTAAGTTATTATTTTCTATAGAATATATTAATGGTATATATCGATTATTATCATAATGATTTATTATTTCTTTTCTTTTATTAAAATCAATTGACTTTAATAATAATGTTAATATTTTGTTATTATTATTTTTGCAGGCATAGGCTATTATATTTTGTCCATTGTTATCAATATTATAAAGATCAGCCCCTAAACTAATTAAACATTCTATAAATTCCATATTATTAGCTTCAACTGCATACATTAATGGAGATTTATTGCTGTTATCTTTAAAATTTATAAAATTTATTTTAAAGCTTAATGGAAAATCTTTTTCTTCACAACTAAAAATCTTTTTAATAAAATTATAAAATATATCAGGATCTTTTCTTTCTATAATATCTATTAAATAATTTTTACCTTTATTGTCTTTATATAATGTTGATTTTAATATATTTTTGTTCAAAGACTTATTTATTATATTTATAATATCTTCTTTAGAAAAATTTTTAATTGCATATTTAAAAAATGTTTCATCATTATAATTTGTAGAATTTTTTCCTAATATATTAACAATTGGTTGATTAATATCAAAATTTATATCATTTGTAATAAGCTCTATAATCGCTTTATCTTCAATCATTTTTAAATATTATACTTATTAACAAATCTAATAATATATCCTATTTTTTAGTAAAAATCAATCTGTTTATATGAAAAAAAACAAAATTTGTGAGAAATACATTAATTTAGACATTTAAAAAAATTATATTGACACAAAAAAATAAAATATTATATATATAATGTAAATAATTTTTTGAGAATGAGTAAAAAGTTTAATTATAATAATAATTTTAGTATTTATGGAAGGGTGTTCAAGGAAGTTTTTTTACCTAATGTCCCTTATTTTATTATAGCTATTGTTTTTATGCTTATAGGTGCTGGTTCTGTTGCCTACAGGGCATATTTAATTAAACCAGCTATTGATCAAGTATTTTTAGATAAAGATACAACGGCACTTATTATTATACCATTAAAATTAATAGCTGTGGCAGTTATTATTGGGGTGACAACTTATTTAGAAAATTATATAATGAGTAAGACAACTGAAGATATAAGTTTAGATTATAAAAGAAAACTATTTTCAAAACTCATTAACTTTGATATGGATTATTTTCAAAATAAAACTTCACATAAGATATTGGATCAGTTTGGCGATATAAATGGCTTAATAACGGCTTTGAATTTAATTTTAACAGGTTTAATTAGGCAATTTCTTACTATAGTCTCATTAGTGATTTTAATGTTTAATCAAAGTATTTCTCTTGCTTGTATGGCTTTTATTGGATTTCCAATAATAATTTATCCAATTTTTTATATAGGAAAAAAACTTAGAGCACTTGCAGCAAAAGGTAGAGAGTTATCTGGAGTATTAAGTGCAACTATGGGTGAAAGTCTTAGTTTAATAAAATTAGTTAAATCAAATAATTGTGAAGAAAACGAAATAAAAAAATTTGATGAAGTTGCTCATACGAGTCATAAATTATCATTAAAAATGATTAGAAAATCTCTAATCACTTCACCAATGATGGAAATGGCTGGAACTATTGGTTTTGCTGGGGTTATCTGGTATGGTGGTCTTTTGGTTATAAATGGTGCAATGACTACTGGATCTTTTTTTACATTTATTACTGCCCTATTAAGTATATACAAACCCGCTAAATCTTTTGCCGGTTTAAATATTCAAATGCAAACGGCTTTAGTATCCGCAAGAAGATTATTTATAGTTTTGGATAAAGAAAATATTTTAAAAGAAAAAGATGATGCAATAACCTTAAAAAATATAAAAGGCGATATAGATTTTAAAAATGTTTCTTTTTGTTATCCTTTTCATGATAAGGATGAACCATTAGTAACTTTAGAAAATACTTGCAAACTATCCGATAAATCAGCCTTAAATGATATAAGTTTGACTATAAAACACGGGACAAGCAATGCTTTAGTTGGACATTCAGGAAGTGGAAAGTCAACTATTTTCAACCTCTTATTAAGATTTTATGATCCGACAAGCGGAACTATAAGCATTGATAATCATGATATAAAAGATGTTACTATAAAATCATTAAGAGACAATATATCTGTTGTTAGCCAAGATGTTTTAATTTTTAATGCTAGCGTCAAGGATAATGTTAGATATGGAACATTTGATGCTACAGATGAACAAGTAATTGAAGCTTGTAAAATAGCTAATGCTGACGAATTTATTAACGAATTAGAAGATGGTTATGATACAATTCTTGGCCCTAACGGCTGCTTATTGTCCGGCGGACAAAAGCAAAGAATTTCCATAGCTAGAGCTGTTTTGAAAAATGCTCCAATATTGTTATTGGATGAAGCTACATCAGCTTTAGATCCAATTTCTGAAAAATTGATACAAAAGGCTCTAAATAGTCTAATGAAAGATAGAACAACTATAATTATAGCTCATAGATTAACAACTGTGCAAAACTGTGATAATATATTCGTATTACAGGAAGGAAATCTGATGGAGGCAGGTAATCATGAAGAATTATTAAATAAAAATGGATTATATGCTAACCTTTATAGAAAACAGTTTGAAAAGGCAATTTAATTGAGAATTAGTATTTGGAGAGAGAGATGAAAGATTTTTTTAAAAATTTATTTAATAATAATATAACAAGAACAATTATAGCGTGGTTATTGCATATTTATATTTGGTTTGTATATAAAACTTCTAAAATAATAATTAAAGGTGATTATAGTAAAATAAAAGAATATGTTAATAGTGGAAAAGGTATTGTTCTATTTACATGGCATGGACGTTCTTTGATATCTCCTGTTGAGTTAAATAGGCTATTTTTAGAAGAATTAAAGAAGAATAAAAAAATTGTTGTTTTGTCATCTATTCATAGAGACGGAAAAATAGCAGCAAAGGCAATGTCAACATTCAATATAGGCGTTATTGAAGGGTCAACAATCAATCCAAAAAAAGGAAGTGCAAAAAATAAAAAAAGTTTAAGCTCGTTAAGAAATACAATGAGAGCGTTAAAAAATGGTACAATTTGCGTACTGGCTCCAGATGGACCACGCGGACCAGCCTTTAGACTAAATACCAAAATTACAGATATCGTACAAAAAACAAAAACAGGTATAGCCTGCGTTTCTATTTCATATAAAAATAAGTATCAATTTAAAACATGGGATTTTTTCCAACTAGCTTTTCCATTTAATACCATAATTATTGATTATGGTGATTTGATTGAAATAAAAGATGACGAAAATATAAAAAAAATCAATTCAACTTTAGAAAAATCGTTAAATAAAATGACAAGAATTAATGATAGAGAAGTAAAGAATTACAAAAAATAGCACTAAAAACTTTACATTAATATTTTTTAAAGTAATATTAATAATGGTATTAATAATGTTATAAAACTATGATAGATTTAAAATGGATAGTTGAGAATCCTGAAGCTTTCGACAGAGCGATGGAAAGAAGAAATTATGATTTGAAGGCTAGTAAAATCATTGAATTAAATAATAAAAGAAAAGAAAATATTACAGAATTGCAAGAATTACAATCTCAACGAAATTCCATTTCTAAGGAAATCGGCGTATTAAAATCACAGAAGAAAGATGCAAGCGAGCTTATGAAAAAAGCCGATGAAATAGCTAAAAAAATGGATGAATTGAAAGAACTTCAAGATAATAAAGAAGCTGATGAATTGTATCAAATTCTCATCAGAATACCTAATATTCTAGAAGAAGGAATTCCTGATGGAGATGAGAGCCATAACAAAGTTATTGAAACTTGGGGCGAAAAAACAAAATTTGACTTTGAACCTAAACCACATTATGAGTTAGGCGAAAATTTAGGCATGATGGATTTTGAACAAGCAGCCTATTTGCATGGCAGCAGATCTACAATATTGCTTGATGATTTAGCAAAATTAGAAAGAGCTTTATCAAACTACTTCATAGATTTTGTTGCAAAATATGGTTATATTGAAACTTCAATGCCGCCACTAGTAAAGGAGATTGCAATGTTCGGAACAGGACAATTGCCAAAATTTGCAGAAGATGCTTTTCATACTACAGAAGGCTATTGGTTAATTCCAACATCTGAAGTTACAATGACTAATTGGGTCGCAAATAAAATTATATCTGAAGATGAATTGCCACTTAGACTAACTGCATGCACATCATGTTTTAGAAGCGAAGCAGGATCCGCAGGAAAGGATACAAGAGGTATGTTAAGACAATTCCACTTCAAAAAAGTAGAAATGGTTTCTATAACAACTCCAGAAAAATCTAAAGAAGAGCATGAAAGAATGAGTCAAATTGAAAGCGAAATTTTAAAATCTTTAGGCATTCCTTATCAAACAGTTGTATTGTCAACAGGAGATACAGGTTTTGGGGCTACAAAAACTTATGACCATGAAGTATGGCTGCCGGGTCAGCAAAAATATAGAGAAATTTCAAGCTGTTCTAACTGCGGAGATTTCCAAGCTAGAAGAATGAACGGAAGATACAGAACTAAAGATGGCAAGGTTGTATATTTACACACCCTTAATGGATCAGCTTTAGCAATAGGAAGAACAATAATTGCAATTATGGAAAACTATCAGCAGAAAGACGGTTCTATAAAAGTTCCAGATGTTCTAGTTTCTTATATGGGCGGTCAGACGATTATAAAAAAGAAATAATTATTTATTATAAAAAAGGTTAGAATCTAACCTTTTTTTATTAATTACTAAAGTACATTTATTTATTATATGACATATTTTTTTAAAATCAACTATAAAAAATATTTTTTATAGTTGATTTTTATTTTTAAAAAATATTGATAATTGGGGCAACATAAAATTATATCATTATCATTCCGCCGTTCACATGAATTGTCTGGCCAGTTATATATGATGCTTCATCACTAGCTAAAAATAATGCTGTATTAGCTATATCTTCAGGATTTCCGAACCTGCCTTCTGGTATTTTTGCTAGCATCGCCGCTTTTTGTTCATCAGTTAAAGCATCCGTCATAGGTGTTTTTATAAAACCTGGAGCTATACAATTTATTGTAATGCCTCTTGACGCATATTCTTGCGCTATTGATTTTGTCATACCAATCATGCCGGCTTTTGAAGCACAATAGTTAGCTTGTCCCGGATTTCCCATAACCCCAACTATTGAAGACATATTTATTATTCTGCCATATTTTCTTCTCATCATTTTTCTAGCCATATCTCTATTTAGTATAAAAGTTGAAGTTAAATTTACATCTATAACGTCTTTAAAATCTTCAGTTTTCATTTTCATACTTAGAGTATCTTTTGTTATTCCAGCATTACATATTAGCACGTCTATCCCACCCATTCCTTCATCGGCATCTGCTATAAAATTTTCAATGCTCTCTAGATTACCTAAATCAACTTTGAAGATATAACTAGTACCCTTTAGTTGCGATGCTAATTCTTTTAATTTATCCTCATTTCGTGCTGAAAGACCAACAATAGCACCATGTTCTGAAAACAACTTTGCCATAGCATAACCTATGCCACCAGAAGCGCCTGTTATTAATACTTTTTTATTCTTTACATCAAACATTTTTACTCCTATTTTTTAACTTAGTTAAGCTTAACAATACTGAAAAAAAAGTCAATTAAATTTTAAAACTCAATTTTAAAATTCTATTATATTTAAATACAAATTATATTATATATATAAATATTTTTTAATTATATTTTATTTAAAAGAAAACTAAAAAAATGCTTGAAAATAAATAAAAATGTTTAATAATACAAGCGGAAATATTAACCATAATCGGGGGATCAAGTGGGAAAAGGTCGCCAAAGTTTTACTAATAAAAAAGTAAAGAATAAATACTTTTTAAAAAATAACAAAAGTTACTGTGATGAACAAGTAACAGTTCGAAATTCTCGCACACGCAATAATAATATTAAAGCAAAAATAAATAGTAAAGATATAAATAACGAAACCCTTGCCATTAAAAATGCAAGGGTTTCTTCTTACATTACTCCAAAAAATAGTTATAACAAATTAAACTATAGTAATAGTAGTTATAATGAAACAGAAAACAATTCTAATACATGTAAAACAAAAGACAATATAGCATCAAACGAAGAGTTTGCATCACCAACAAAACAAAAAATAAAAATTTTTTCAAATATTAATAATTGTTATAACAAATCTATTAATTATTCAAATAAATTTAACTCTATTATAAAATTCATAGATACAGAAAAAGATAAGATTTCAAATATAAAATTTTATAGAATCAATTCAGATGATTCTGTTTTTTATGCCCATGAAAGTACAGCTCCAAGAAGTGAAAATTACCGTAAAATACTTGAAGAATTTTATGAAAAAGATTATTCAATTTACAATAAAGAAAGTCATCATGCCAAATTAGATAGATCATCAGAAGATCCAAGATTTTTAGTTTTTTTAAGTAAAGAAACTCATAAAAAAATTCATGAAATATTGGATATTGAAAATAAAATTGAAGTTTTAGAATATTTTAAAAGTTTTAATTTTGAACATAAAAATATAGAATTAAATGGGGTTGGAACGACATTTAGACACGGCATATATTATATAAATATTTCAGATGAACATATGAAGGATACAGATTTATATAATAGAACCGATATTGATTTTGATCAAAAGAGAAAAATTTTAATTGATAGAATTATAGATAGTTTAACGATGGATATATATACAATATTAGAATCAAAGCCTAATATTTTAGATGAACTAGAATTTTCTTTGGGACAAAATAAGGCATATCAAAATTATATAAAGCCAAAACAAGAACCAATTTTAGCTTTAGAACCAATATATGAATCATTAGAAGAAAAATCTGAAGAAACAGTTATTCAAGAAGAAAAAATATCAAATACGTTAGAAGAAACAATTTTAAATAATATCGCTATATCAAATGAAGTGAAACAATATGATAAAAAAATTAACAATGTTAAAAAATTTTTTACCGGTCTTTTTGCATGTTTCCCAAAAAATAACAACAAAACAGCAACTTTTAAAGATAGAATTAAAATTAAAAAAACAAAAAATGGAGTATACGAATCATTAATTTAATAAAATTTTTTTATATTATAAAATAAAACTTGAAAATTAATTTTATATGATTTATAATTTTAAAGGCTTAAAGCTTTTTAACGCGGGTTGGAGCAGCTTGGTAGCTCGTCAGGCTCATAACCTGAAGGTCGTAGGTTCAAATCCTTCACCCGCAACCAATTTATCACATAATTATTCTAATTAATTTTGCTTTAATGATTGTATAGATTGAATATATTAATGTGGGAGTTTGGATTATATGTTAATTATTTAATATATGTAGAAATAAAGAGGAAGATAATTAAAAAATGCATTATAAGATAAATGAAAGAGTTGAAGATGTTATCATTAAAGATTTAAATAAAAAAATTATAGAAAAAAATCATAAAAAATCAAAAATTACTATTAAAAAAAATTTATTAAATAATAAAAAAATAAAAATGAGTAGAAAAAACAAATCAAAATATGATATTGATAGTTTAATGTCAGCAAAAGATAGAAAAAATTTAAATATCAAAAGACCATCCTCATATTCAATTATAAAAACTACAGCCGAAGAAAGAAGAAAACGATTAGGATTATAAATAATTTTTAAAAATAGAATAAATTATTTATATTGCTTTGTAATTTTACAAGTGATTTTTAGTATAAATAAAAGCTTTTAATTTATGACTATAAATAAATTTTTCTATCTCTTGAAAAAAAATACAAATTTTTATTTTTTTTCTTGCAATTTAATTTAGATATATGTTATATTGTCTAATATGATTGCCCGTGTGATGGAATGGTAGACATAACAGACTTAAAATCTGTGGAACTTAGTTCGTGCCGGTTCAAGTCCGGCCACGGGTACCAAATTAACAGAAGAAATCGTGATGAGTAAATTTTATTCTAGTTTTATGAACACATTTCGCAATCTTTTTTATGCATTGTTAACGATGCTACTTGTTTCTCAAGCAAGGGCAAGCGAATGTATTTCAGCATATACTGAAGGAAGTGAGTATAGAATAACTGTTCCAGCAAATCCTCCTTTGTCTACAAATAATGGTTATCAACATGATGTTTTATCTCAAAGATCTACATGGATAGATACAAATTTATATACAACTGGTTCATCTTTTATTTTTGATATTTCTGGAATGTGGACACCATTTTTTGGTGATTTAGATGCGGCCAATAGTTTTCTACAGGCAAAAGAATCACAATTATGCACATTAGTTACAGAGAATAAAGATTCAACTGATTATAATTGTCAGAATTCAGATTCTCATTATTGCTCAAAACCACAAAATTATGGCACAGAAGTATATGGTATAAACGGTGAATTTGATTATCTTAGATCCTCATACACTTTAAAAAGAAAATGTGAAGAACGTGGAAAAAGATGTATAGAATATGACGATAACCAAAATTGTAAAGAATATAATTGTTTAAAATATAGCAGTGATAATGTATGTGAACCAGATCCAGATAGAAATGGTAAATGTAAAACACAAATACTTAACCCGGAACAGCAAAAACCTTGTTGGATGACTGGTGGTGAAGGATTGTATATAGCATTTTTCGGAGCAAACGGCGTAACGCTTCCAAATATAGCAACTCATCTTAAATCTGCGGTAATTATGTGTGATGAACCATATTATTCAGATAAAAATGATGATGGACTCATAACACCAGATGAATGTTATCAAGTTGAATGTTCTACTAAAGATAATGAAACTACATGTACAAATGGACCAAATATGGCATATTATATAGCATATAAACCAAATAACTATATAACAGCATATCCAAGATGTGATGATGGTTTTCTTCATGATAATGATGGAAATGTAACAACATTATCAAAAGTAAAAAATAAAATTGGTATAAATAATTGTTATCAAGAAATAAAAGATGATAATGGAAATGTAATTGACAAAGTTAATAAAATATATTTTACATTTATAGCCGATTACTTATATAAAAGACTATCCGGCGGCAATCCACAAAAAGTTGGAAAAAATGAAAGAATAAAATTTTTAATATATGATACCTATTATAATGATAATTCTGGACAATATATAGTAGATATAAGAGGCGGTGCTACAGCTCCAGGTGAGCCTGGTTTAATAGAAAAAATATTAGGAGACTTAGAAGAAGTTTTTGTTGGAAAAAGAAATGAATATGGTGATTTAGAAGGTGGTATTCTAAAACAATTTTATACCTATATAATAAGAGATACAATGTTTGCATGGACAGTTAGAATGTTCATAGTGTTATATATGGTATTTTTAGGATTACAATTTGCAATGGGTAGTCTAGAATACTCAACAAAAGAATTAATGGGTATTTTATTAAAACTAACATTTATTTTAGGTTTTACAACTATAACAAGTTGGGATACCTATGACTATTTTGTAGTTAGATTTTTTGTTGATGGATTTTCTAGTATTGTAGTAATGATAGCAAATATCAGTAATAGAATATTTGATCCAAATGCAGTTGATATTGCGAGTGATTCTATGTCTGCTAAATTTGCGTTTATTGATAATTTAATAAAATATCTATTTTCTGAAACTACTACATTAAGAATTTTAGGTCTTTGTTTTGGTGTATGGTATGGATTTATAGTTATACCTTTAATATATATTTTAATACTTTATTATATATGGCAATTACTAAATGCTTTATTTCCTTATATATTAATGTTTATTCAGGCTATTATAGGATTAATTATAGGACCAGTATTTATATGCTTTTATTTATTTAAACCTACAGAACATTTATTTAAAAATTGGTTAGCGTTTGTTGGAGCTAGATTTGCAAATATGGCGTTCTTTTTCTTATTTTTCTTCAGTTTTGCAACAATTATAAAAGAACAGTTTGAAAAAATTTTAAATTTTGAAGTTTGTAAAGTTCCCTTACTTACTGCTGTATTTTCAACAGAAGATGAAAGTAAATTATTAAATAATGTTCTATCATTCTTTTCTTTTGGATTAAAAGTATGGAAGGCTAATTTTTATAACGGAAAACCTAAATTCTTTGATTTTTGTCTTTCATTGTTATTTTTATTTATTCTAATATACTTATTTGGACAATTGATGAAAAAAGTGCCTGATGTTGTTGACAGTATGATAGATATAGGTGGTGAAAGTGGTGGTGGATTAAAGGGTGGAAAAAGTGAACTTGGCGGAGATTTGCCAACACTTGGTCAAGCATTGAAAAAAAATATTGACGGAGGTGATGGTGGAAGAATTTCAAAACCTATAAAAGATTTTGCAAAAGATATAGGAAGAGATATTGGAAAAGGTGCAAAACAATTGCTTTCAATAGTTCCTAATAAAGTTGGCGATGCAATGACACGTTCAGATTTATTATCTCAAGCAACAGCTAAAACCGGAGGTGGAAAAGGCTTGAAAGGAATGGAAGCTGTAAATTGGGCTACTAACGAATTTAGAAAAGAATTAGAACAGAAAGGTGGAATTAGTTCTAGTGAAATAAATAGAAGGACAGAAGCATTTAGAACTAATGCTATAGATAAAATGATAAAAAAACCATTGAAAAAAGAAATATCAAAAGCAATAGATTTGGCAAAAAAAACGGGAATGAATATGGACAAGAATACAGCACAAGAATTTATGTCTAAACATTTAGATGATTTTGCAAGAAAAAATCTGCTAACTTCCGGTTCTGATAAAGAATTAAAAGAAATTCAAGATATCTATTCAGGTATTGGCGACTTTAAATCTTCTAAATACGCTTTATCAATGTCACAGGATAAAGGTTCTATTGGAAATAGAGAAATGACTAAGGATCAGAGAGAAGAATTTAATAGAAGATTTATGGTATTGAAAATGGCAAACGAGCTTGGAATCAAAAACTCAGAATTAACAAATGGTTCGAATGCTGACTTTATTAAAGTACAAAAAAAATTAGCTGAAGATTTGAAGAAAGATGAAGCTAAACGTGCAGAATTATATAAAAAATATTACAACAAAGACATTAATTTATATAATAAGCAATTACAGGAAAATAGAAATAGATACAATAAAGATGTTGATGAAATTAATAAAAAGATAAGGAATGCTATTTCTGATAGTGAAAAGCAACAATTAGAACTACAACTAAAACAAACAAAAGAAGCTTATCTAGCAGAAGAAAGAAGATTAACAAAGATAAAAGAAGAAGAATTAAGAAAAGCTAGAATAGACGAGTTAAAGAAAAAATCAAGAGTTGCTAGTAAAAATGAAAAAAAATTAGATAGAGATAAAGAAATAGAAGATTTAGAGAGACAAGAAAGAGAAAAGTATTTAAAATTAAAATTATTAGAGAATGATTATATTAATTCTTTACAAAAACAGCAGCTTGAATTTGAAGAAAATAGACAAAGACTCTTGGAAGACGCACAGTACAGACAAGATTACGAAAGACTTCAACAAGAAATTAAAGATTTAAATGATAGATATTTGGGAGATGACGGTGAAAAACAAAAAATACAACAAGAGTTAATTTTACAAGGTATAGATGATAGCTTTGGTGTTCAAGGTATACAAGACGATTTCTTTGGCAGTGGAAAAGCTATAGAAATGTTATCTGGAGATGGTAATTTAGAATTAATGCCTTCCGCTACAAATGAACAACCTGTAGAACATGATTCAAATTTAGTTATGCATCAACAAAGATTAAAAATTGCTCAAATGAATAAAAAGAGTATTGAATTTCAATTGGCAATAGAAGAAGCTAAAGATCCTTCTCAGCAAGATAAAGCTTTAATTCAACAGTTAAAAGATGAAAAGAAGAAAACTGAACATGATATTAGAATAATAGAAGATGATATTAATGAAGATGAACAAAAATAGGAGATAAAATGAAAAAACCAGAGCTGCTTGTACCAGCTGGTTCATTAGCAAGACTAAAAACAGCAATTTTATATGGAGCTGATGCAGTTTATTGTGGTACACCAACGATGTCCTTAAGAGCAAAATCAAAATTTACTTTAGAAGAAGTATTGGATGGTATAGATTTTGCACACTCAAGAGGTAAAAAGGTTTATTTAACTGTAAATTTATTTGCCCATAATACTGATATACAAAGACTACCAGAATATCTTGATGTTTTAAAACAAGCTAAACCCGACGGTGTAATAGTTGCAGATCCCGCAATTTTTACATACTTGAGACAGCACGCACCGGAATTAAACTTGCATGTTTCAACTCAGGCAAGTGTAACTTCATGGCTTGGAGTTAAATTTTGGCAAGATTTAGGTGCTAAAATGTGCGTCTTAGCTAGGGAATTAAGTTTTGAAGAATTAAAAGAGATTAGAGATAAATGTCCTGATATAAAACTAGAAACATTTATACATGGTGCTATGTGTATGTCCTACTCTGGAAGATGTCTTCTTTCTAATTATTTTACTGGTAGAGGAGCAAATCAAGGAAAATGTGCACACTCTTGTAGATGGAACTATAAATTACATTTAAAGTTAAAAGAAGATATTTCAAAAGAAATTTTATTAAATAAGGATACAAAAGAATTATTTGATTTTCTTTTAGAAGAAGAGACTAGACCAAACGATTTTCTTGAAGTCGAAGAAACAGATAATGGAACTTATTTAATGAATTCAAAAGATTTATGTTTATTGCCAGTATTGCCGGAATTTTTACAAATAGGTATAGATTGTTTAAAAATTGAAGGAAGAAATAAAACCCAATATTACGCAGGCATGGTTGCTAGGACTTATAGAAAAGCTATAGATGATTATTTTAAAAATCCAGAAAAGTGGAATTATAATAAATATCTTGATGAACTATATACTATTTCAAATAGGGGCTTTTCACTAGCATTTGCCCATGAAAGTCCAACAGACCTAGCAACTAATTATGGTATGACAAAATCTCTAAGTGAATATGAATTTGCTGGATATGTTGAAAGTTGGGGAAATGATTATATAAATGTTGCTGTAAAAAATAGACTTGATAAGGGTGATGAACTTGAATTTATTTCGCCAATTGATGATAAAATTATAAAATTAAAGTTAGATTCTTTTATAAATGCAAAAACCGACGAAATAACTGATGTCATTCATGCGGGTCAGGATCCAGTTATTAAAATACCGCTCGAATGGTTTGAAAAAGCAAAAATGACAAAAGATAAAATCATGATTAATCTTCCGCCATTAACTTTAATAAGAAAGAAAAAAATATTAACTGAAAAAGAAATAGAAAGAATAAAAAATGATAAAATATCTTTTAAAGAAGAAATTTTAAATGGTACATGTAAGAATTCTTAGATTTTTTTATCATATGAAAATATTATATTATTCATATGATATTTTTTATCTATGTGCTCCTTAACACGATAAAATTATATACAAAAGAGTAATAACACTAACTAAGCTGATTGTATTTATAAACACCAATATGACTATTCTAATAGTGCACTCTGAAGATTAATTTATTCTCTATTTTGTATAAATAATTTACTTGATACCTTTATTAAAAGCATTATCAAATCTAATTATAACTAATAAACTTCCCTATCTTATTTTAACTGATATTGAATTTATTTTACAATTCTTATTATATCTTTTCCTTTTGTATCTATATAATATTTGAATCTATATTTGTCTTCATTTAACTATTTCATACTTTGTAGACCAATAACTTAAAATTATTGTATAAGTTTAAAATTGTTTTGAATCATCGGCGATTAATTTTATTCCAAACCTTTACTAAAGCACAAAGTTAAAACAAATCAAGGTTCTTCAATTTTTAGTAGCTTGATATTTAGCAAATTTTACTATTACCGACTCCATGAAAGACATACTTTTAATACATTTATTTTCATTTATCAATATTTTGCACAATAAACAAACAAGTGTTTGATATTAAAAAATGAAACTTTATTTTGACTTGACAACTTATACTTATAATTTGATTTTTCTTTATTTAATATTAATAAATTATAAACTAATTTATAATATTTATAATATATATCCATTTATATGATAAACTATGGTTATTACTATCTTCATAATTTTATTAATATTAAATAATAAACTCTACTAATAATGCTATAAAAACTTCACTTCTGTGAAACAATACTAATTAATGGATTATTTTTTACATTAAAATGGCCCGCCAATAGATTTAACAGGCCATAATTTAAAATATCATAAAAATTATTTTTCTAACATTATTTCAAGAATTTTTTGATCTGTTGATTTCATACCATCTTTTGCCATTCTGCATATAGCTGATACAGTGCTTTCAATATCTCCTTTGACCAATCCTTCACCATCTTTAAATACATTTTCATTCATAGCCATTTCGCTCGCCATTATTGCAGCATCAACAGCTATAGCTATTTTTAAAGCACATGAAGGCTTTGCACCATCGCATACAATGCCGCCAGCTGAGGCTAATGCATTAATAATTGTATTTTCTATTTGTTTTTTTGTTCCACCTTTCATATAGGTAATTGCTGCACCCGCAGCACTTGCTGCACTAACTGCACCACAAAATGCTGATAATTTGCCAATACCAGCTTTTTGCCATAAAGCAAGTAAATTAGCCATTGCTAATGCTCTATAAAGTTCTTCATCTGAAACTTTTAAATATTTTGCATATTGATAAACTGTTGACAATATAGTCATGCCTTGATTTCCACTTCCGGCGCTTATAACAACAGCCATATTGCACCCACTCATTCTAGCGTCAGATCCAGCTGCAGCATAGGCTTTTGTTTTTTCTTTTATGCTATCACCACCATTTTTTAATATTGTTTTTCCAACATTTGCACCCCAATCATTTTTTAAACCTTCTTCTGCTATTGCATTATTACATTTAATTTCTAAATCAAATAAGTCTTTTAAATCATTTATATTAAATGTATTTACAAATTCATATATATCGTCAAATTTTAAAGCACATGAATCTGTTTTATTAGAACAATCTTTGTTTGTATCTTTATTTTGAAAAATAACTTTACCGTTTTTCTTTATAGATTCAATATTTGAGTGTGAATGCAAAATTTCAACTTCAGCATTGTCTTTTCCATTTTCTACATAGCATATTATGTGTAGATTATCTCCAGAGTCAAGTTGCTCAACTTTACAAATATTTTTTGCTAATAATTCCTTTAGTTGTTTTATATCGCTATCTTTTACATCGTTTAATACTTCCAATTCTAAGTCTGGATTTCCAGCAATGGCGCCTAAAATACAGGCTGTATCTATTCCTTTCATATCGCCAGTAGTTGGAACTGTAACACCTTTGACATTTTTAATTATATTTTGACTGCATTTAATTACTATTTTTTCAGGCATCTTTCCTAAAACTTCTCTAGCTTTAGCTCCAGCAAGCGCAACTGCAATTGGTTCAGTACAACCCAACGCTTTAACCATTTCTTTTCTTAATAACTGAATATATTTTTGATATAAATCTGTTTTCATGACTTTGTAAATCATTTGTTGTATTATAAACTAAAATATATAATCACTATATTTAATTATCAACAATTAATTAATACAACCCATTATATAATTATGGTTCCATAGCATCTTCAATTATAAATTGAACACTCTCTTGACCTTGCCATTTATTTATATTTATTTCCCCTAAAAGATTTATTCTGTGTCCTATTTTTGAAAGTGTTGAAAAAATTTTATCTTCTTTATTAACTCTAAAACATAAAGCAGTTATGCCTTTTGATAAATGAATTAAATCATTGTCACAGATAATAAGTCTTAAATTATTTTGATTTTTACCTATTAAGTCAGATCTTACAATAACTACATCTTTTAAAATTATTTTAGGTTTATGATTTCC
This sequence comes from uncultured Rickettsiales bacterium, assembly GCA_944392625.1. Lineage (GTDB taxonomy): Bacteria > Pseudomonadota > Alphaproteobacteria > Rickettsiales > UBA1997 > CALXSC01. The sequence goes on along the minus strand of CALXXG010000079.1, from coordinate 24,287 downwards.
AGCACCAAATGGCCCCAATTTGTCTATTTCATTTGCAAGTTTTATAGATAAACTTTTGCATTCCAAAACTAAATCAACATCTTTTTCTTTATTGTTTAAAAAATATTCAACATCTTTATTTAATTTTTCTTTAAAAAATTTTTTTAATTCATCAAGTTTGTCTTCTTCAACACTAAAACCTCCAGCCATAGCATGCCCACCACCATCTTTAATTAAATTTTTAAGTTTTGCCTCAATTATTGCATTGCCTAAATCAACACCATTAACAGATCTACATGATGCGCGATAACAATGTTCTAATTTTGATAATACAATCGTCGGTTTTTCAAATTTATCTTTAATTCTTGAGGCTATAATACCTATAACACCTTCATGCCAACCTTCACCTTCAATAAATATTATGTTCTCTTTATCAAGCCCTTTAATAGATATTTGTTTTAAAGCTTCATCCAATACTACTTTTTCAATACTTTGCCTTTCTTTATTATATATATCAAGATTTTTAGCAATTTGCATGGTTTCAAAACTATCTTTTAAATATAATAGTTTACTTGATAAGTCAGCCTCGCCAACTCTACCTGTAGCATTAATTCGTGGCCCTAATATAAATCCAATATGATATGCATTAATCTCTTCATCTATCTCAGATACGTCTATTAAAGACTTAATGCCAACATTAGTCCTCTTTCTTATCACCTTTAATCCTTGCCTAACAAACGCTCTATTTAGTCCAACTAAAGGAACAACATCGCATATAGTTCCTAATGCAACTAAATCTAGAAAATTTAACAGATCAGGTTCTTCTATTTTATTTTCTTTAAAAAACCCAGTTTCTCTAAGTTTTTTATTAAGAGCTATAAGAAATAAAAATCCAACACCAACGCCAGCTAATATTTTATATTCTGTGGTCTCATCAAGTCTGTTTGGATTTATAATTGCATCAGCTTCAGGCATAGTACTATTACCTAAATGATGATCTGTAATTACAACTTCAAGCCCTATTTCTTTAGCAATCTTACATGAATCAAAGCCAGATATGCCACAATCAACAGTTATTATTAAGTCAACATTTTCTTGCTTTTTTAATTTAATAAATGCATCAGGATTTGGGCCATAGCCTTCAGCAACCCTATCAGGAATATATATTATTGAATTAACATGTATTAAATCAAAAAAATTTTTTAATAACGCAGACGAAGAAACTCCATCAACATCATAATCTCCAAATATGCATATTTTTTTATTGCTAATAATTGCATCATATACAAGATTCACACCTTTTGACATATCCAGTAGAAGATTTGGATCCTTGAGACTATTTTTTAATGTTGGATTTAAAAAATCATTTATTTTATCTAATTCAACACCTCTAATAGTTAATAATCTAGATAAAATTTCTGAAAAACCAAACTTTTGCGAAATAGCTAAAACTTTTCTATCATCACTTTGATTAAGTTTCCATAAATATTGTTTTAAAGATTTTTTATCAGAAAAATACATTAGAAATTTAATACCTCCAATGTACCACCACGAGTTGATAAAGCTCTTGGTATATTATTGCCAAAGTTTTTTGATAATCCAAAAGCGACAACTCTATTGTCTTCTAAAATTATCCAATATTCATCACCAGTTCTTAATAATGGTGGAAAACCAAAAAATGGAAACTTTTTAAGATTTACAAATATACTAAAAAAGTCGTCATAAACATAATAAACTAAATATGTCTTATTATAATATGCCTTCTTAGAATATGGATTTCCGAGAATTTTTTTAACCTGTTCCTCCGTATCATTTGTATTAATTTTTTTTAAACTATTACTTGTTACAGGAGTACAAGCATTCAAAACTAAAATTAATAATAAAAAACATAATACTTTATTCATATTTTCCTTAATATACTAAAAGTATTCAAATAACAAAAAATAAATATTCAGTTAAAAGAATTCTACTATTCTATTAGATAATTTTATAAAAAATATAAAAAAAATCAACAAATTTTAATTCTTTAATTAAAAAACATAAAATTTATTTCAATGTTTAATAATAATAAATTATTATTTGTTGATGATTTTTATCTTTGGTTATTTGCTACCACCTTGCTTTTCTTCTTTAAATAAAACATGTTTCCTAACAATTGGATCATATTTTAAAAATTCCATCTTATTAGGTCTTTTTTTAGGATTTCTTCTTGCTAAATAATAATAACCAGTATCAGCAGTACTTACCAATTTAAAAAGTATTGCTGGTCTTTTTCTTTTTGCAGTTTTTTCCGCCATTTTATTACCCTAATGGTTATTAATTACATTTTCATTGTTTCACTATAACTCTTTTATTTTTATTTGTCAAGTAATTAAAAAAATATTGACAAAATTCTAAAAAATATTTTATTCTTATATACAAATAATTTTTTAAAAAAATTTGAAGAAGATATTTTTAGCAATATTTTTAATATTTTCAGCGAATATAAAAGCCTTCGCCTACTGTAATGAAGAAATGTCATATATAGTAGTTAATGGAAAAACAGGAAAAATTCTTCAGCAAAATAATGATAAAAATTTAAAACATCCGGCTTCATTAACAAAAATCATGACATTATATTTAGCATTTGAATCTTTAGAAAAAGGAAATATAACAATGGATACAGAAATTGTAGTATCGGACAGAATAGCCAATCAACCAAAATTTAATGCAGATTTAAAAGAAGGCGATGTAATTACAGTACGCGATGCAATTCTTGGTATAATAGTTAAATCATTTAATGACTTTGCAGTAGCCCTTGCGGAAGTAATTGATAACAACGAATGGAATTTTGTAAGAAAAATGAATAAAAAAGCAATAGAATTAGGACTTGATAATACATATTTTACAAATTGTACTGGTTTTTCAAATAATAATCAAAAAACAACTGCATTTGACATTGCTAAATTAGTTTTAAAAATTAAAGAAGATTTTCCAGAATATTATCCTTTATTTGCCACAAAAACATTTACATTTAATGGAAAAGAATATGTAACCCATAACCATGTATTAAATGAATATAAATATGCAGAAGGTTTAAAAACAGGATTTACTAAAGCCGCCGGATACAACCTTGCAACAACAGCCCACAAAGATGATAAAGATTTAATAGGCATAATTATTTCATGCAGCAGTCTTAAAGATAGAGATCAATTTATGATTTCAATATTAGATGAAAACTTTAATAAAATAGAAACAAATAAAATAATGGCAAAAAAATGATTTATTCTTTTTCCAATTCCACAGCGCTTTGAATTATCACTGAATATATTTTTTTTAATATATCAAAATTTATTTCACCATTTGACAATCTCTCAATTTTTTCATAAACCTTCTTTTCTCTTTCTTTATCAATTATTGGCAAATTGTTTTGTTTTTTATATTCTCCAATTTTTTTAACAGCTTTGAATCTTTCAACTAACGCGGTAACTATAATTTTATCGCAGCTATCTATTTTTTCTCTTAATTCTTCCATTTTATCTATTGATTATTTTTTTAAAGATATTATTATTCTAAAAGAAAAATTCAAGTAAAAATATGAAAATATTGATTTTAAACGGTCCAAACCTAAATATGCTAGGCAAACGTGAGCCACAAATTTATGGAAAAGAAACATTAAAAGACATTGAAAATAAATGTCTAAAAAAAGCAAAAGAAAATGGTTTTGAACTAGACTTCAAACAAAGCAATTATGAAGGACAAATAGTTGAATGGATACAAAATACAATAGGAAATTATGACGCATTAATTATCAATGCAGGCGCCTATACTCACACATCTGTTGCAATTCTTGACGCATTAAAAATGCTAAGCATTCCAATAATAGAAGTTCATCTTTCAAATATTTTTCAAAGAGAAAATTTTAGACATACATCCTATATATCAATGGCTGCTACCGGCATAATATCAGGTTTTGGAAGCACTGGATATTTAATGGCGATTGAGTATTTAGCTATAAATAATTAAATTAGCTATAATTTTAACTTTTTTTCAACCAACCGTCTGCTGAGCAGACACCCCCATTACGAATGGAAGCGAACCAATTCTTAATTCTATTATTAAACTACTTGTTAGCTTCGTTGGCATTCTTCCTTACGAATTGAAACAAGTCAATCTCCTAAAATACAAAGAACTAACGACATCATCCTGTGAATCTCCTTCTCCACCAACTTTAATGAAGATCTTCCACACTAATCGCCCCCACCCTATGAAGGAATCATCCGTCTAAACTCTCCTGTGAAGGGTTTTTATCAATCCCCCTTGTAAAGAACCACACCAAACATCACCCCCATGTGAAGATGTTCTACATTACACTCATCAATGAGACTACTTCTCGACCACCATGTGAGGGAACTACATCTTCAACACCCCTGTGAATGACCCCTCTCGGTCCCCCCTGTAAAGTGGGGATAAGAGACCCCTCTCGGCCCCCCCTGTGAAGGGGGGTAAGGGGGGTTCGCCTCCATTTGTAAGGAAGGTGTCCCGAAGGGACGGTGGGTTGATAAAAGAAATTAATAATTAAAAATTATCCCTTAGCAGAGAATCAAAAAGAAATTGTAAACTAAAAGTAAAATAAAAATAATATTAAAAATAAAAAAATTAAGAATAATAAAATATTAAAAAAAATATTAAAAAATAAAAAAGATAAAGAATAAAATAATAATAAATAATTAAGAATAAATAATTTATAATTTAAAATTATAAATTATAAATAAAGAATTATTAATTTATAATAAATAAATTAATTATAAACTAATATAATTAAGAAAATAATAATTGTAACATTATATTATATATATAAAAGTCTTTTTTTATTATTACTATTATATATAATAGTAATATTCTTTATCTATTCATTCTTATTAATATATTAGCAGTGTAAATATATAAAGACAGTCTTTTTGAACCCCCATATCTCCCCTTCACAGGGGGGTGAAATGGGGCTTCACAGGGGGGGTGAAATGGGGGTTTCACAGGGGGGTGGTTAGTGCTGGGTATTTCACAAGAGGGACTGAGAGAGACTTTTCACAGGGTGGTGAAGTTGGCACTTCTGTCGAAGGCCAATTTTCAATTTTCAATTTTTAATCTCTATATGCCCTGTTAATCAAATAATAATCCGCCAATACAAGTGCAAGCATTGCTTCGGCAACTGGTATTGCTCTTATGCCAATGCATGGATCGTGTCTGCCGATTGTGGAAATTTCGGCATTTGTGCAGTTTGTTGTGATTGTTTTTTGCGGAATTGATATTGAGCTTGTTGGCTTTATGGTTGCTCTTACTATGATGTCCTGTCCTGTTGAGATGCCGCCTAAAATGCCGCCGGCATGATTTGATAAAAATTTTATATTATTGTTTTCCATTGCCATCTGATCGCAATTTTCAAGTCCTGTTAAATTAACGGCATTGGTTCCCTCGCCTATTTCAACGGCTTTTACTGCATTTATGGACATGACGGCCTTTGCAATTTCTGCGTCAAGCTTGTCAAAAATTGGTTCGCCAAGTCCAACTGGAACATTTTTTGCAATAATTTCTATTTTTGACCCTATTGAATTGCCTTCTGATTTAACTTTTTCTATTAATTCATCCCAATTATTTTTTAAATTTCCAACTTGAATCAGTTTTCCTGTTATTTCAATATTTGGAATAATTTTTCTGGCTATTGCACCTCCTGCAACTCTTATGGCTGTTTCTCTTGCGGATGCTCTGCCACCGCCTCTGTAATCTCTAATGCCATATTTTTTGAAATAGGTGTAGTCAGCATGCCCTGGTCTAAACAAATCTTTTATGTTTGAATAGTCCTTTGAATGTGCGTCTTTGTTTTCAATCATAAAAGCTATTGGCGTTCCCGTAGTTTTGCCATTAAATACGCCGGACAAAATTTTGATTTTATCATCTTCTTTTCTTTGCGATGTGTTCTGCTGTCCCGGCTTCCTTTTATCTAGATATTGCTGTATATAGTCTTCATCTAGGTCTATATTTGATGGAACGCCGTCTAAAACGCCTCCAATAGCTATGCCATGGCTTTCGCCCCATGTTGTTAGCTTTAATAGATTTCCGAATGTATTTCCTGGCATTGTGCTTGATTTATTTTTTTATTTACTTATAATATAAACAAAAAATAATGTCAATGTATGTTTGCCTTAGTTGGTTTTATGGGTAGCGGCAAGACGACAATATCAAAATTATTGTCTGAAAAACTTGCTGTTGACGCTATTTCGCTTGATGAAGAAATTGAGAAAAAGCTAAATATGAAAATAAGGGATATTTTTCAAGAGTTTGGAGAAAAATATTTTAGAGAAAAAGAAAGCGAAATATTGTTGGAAATATCTAAAAAACAAAATATAATATTAGACTTGGGCGGCGGAACCTTTATAGGAGATGCAAATAGAAATATTTTAAAAGATGCAAAAACAATATTTTTGAATGCACCATTTGAAGTTCTGTGCGAAAGGCTTGAAAATGAAAGATTTAAAAGACCTTTACTGGCTGATGATAATTGGAAATTAAATGCAAGTAATTTATATGGCAAAAGAATGGAATTTTATAAAAAGGCGAAAATTATCATAGATATTAATGGCAATGATTCACCTAATGATGTTTTAGAAAAAATTTTGAAAAGAATATGAATTTAAGAGATGTAAAAAAAGTATATATTAAAAAGCTTGAAAGTCCAATAAAATGCAAAATTGATTTGCCAAGTAGCAAAAGTTTGTCAATTCGTGCTTTATTGCTTGGAGCTTTTGGAAACGGCATATCAACTATAAGAAATATTTTAAATAGCGATGATACAAACAGCTGCATTGATGCTTTAAAAAAACTGAATATAAAAATAGAAAAAACCGGCAACAAAATTTTAATATACGGCTGCAATGGAAAATTACCTATAACTGAAAATATAGAAATATTCGCTGGTTCTTCTGGCATAACCTCAAGATTTTTAACATCTTTATTGACGGTTAGTGATACAAAATTTTCTATAATATTAAATGGAAGCGAACAATTAAAAAAGAGGACAATAAAACCTTTGGTTGATACATTAAATAAATGCGGTGCAAATATTGAATATTTGGAAAAAAATGGTTTTTTGCCAATATTAATAAAGCCGTCAAAATTGAATTGTGAATATATTGAGATTTCTGGAAAAGAATCAAGCCAGTATGTCAGTTCAATATTGATGTGCGCTCCTCTGTTGCAAAACGAAGTAAAAATAAAACCTCTTGATATAAATAGTGAAAATCATCCCTATATAAAAATGGCTTTACAAACAATGTCTGATTTTGGCATAGATTATAGAGATAACAATGGAATTTATAGCATATCTCCGCAAGAATATAAAGCTGTTGACTTTACAATAGAAACTGATTTTAATACTGCGGACTATTTTTTTACATTATCGGCGATTACAAAAGGTCAAATAGAAGTCAATAATATAAATAAAAATACATTGCAGCCTGGATTAATGTTTTTGCAATTATTGGAAAAAATTGGTGCAAAAGTAATTTATAATAATAACTCAATAGTTTTGAATGGAAACGAAATTAATGGCGATCTTAATGTTGATATGTTTGAAATGGCGGAAATGGTTATGACGCTTGCAGCTGCAGCAGTATTTGCAAAATCGCCAATAGAGATACATGGGGTATCGCACATTAGAAATCATGAGAGTGATAGAATTTCTGCCATTTGTGAAGAATTAAAAAAAGTTGGTATAAAATGTGAAGAATATTATGATGGTTTAAAAATATATCCAACAATGCCGCAATATGCAGAAGTTGATAGCCATGAAGATCACAGAATCGCAATGTCGTTGGCGATTTTAGGATTGGCAGGAAACGGAATTGTGATAAACAATCCGTCCTGCGTATCAAAAACCTGTCCAAATTTTTTTGAACTATTGAAAAGTATAGGAACAAATATTAAATATGAGTATTAAGCTAGCAGTTTTAGGCCAAGAAAATATTGAAAAATACAGTTTATCACCACTAATACAAAATACTTTCTTGAAAGAAAATAATATTGACGGAAATTATAGGGCAATGCCTGTTTTGCCGAAAAATCTTGAAGAGGTGCTGGAAGAATTAAAAAACAATGGTTATAGAGGCGTCAATTTAACAATACCGCATAAGATAAATTCAATAAAATTTTTAGATTCATTGGATGATACAGCTTCAAAAATAGGCGCTGTTAATACAGTATTGTTCAAGGATAATAAAATGATTGGCTATAACACAGATTGCTATGGTTTTATAGAAAATCTGAACACAAATATTCGCAATTGGAAAAACATATACAATAAAGCATTGATTTTTGGTGCTGGCGGAGCAACAAGAGCAGTAATCTATGGATTAAAAAATACTGGTATATATGACATAATCATTCTTAACAGAACACGAGAAAAAGTTAAATTATTAGCTGAAGAATTTGATTGTAAATATGACATTTTAAGCAATGCAAAAAAGTATATAAAAGACAGAAATTTAATAATAAATACGACATCAGCCGGTATGAATAATACTAGCCCGCTTGATATTGATTTAAAAAGTGCTAGTGAAAATACTGTTGTATATGACATAATATATACTCCGCTTTTAACTCCGCTGTTGAAACAGGCAAAGGAATTAAATTTGCAAACTCTTGATGGACTTGGAATGCTATTGTTTCAAGCGGTTAAAGCATTTGAAATTTGGTTTAATATCAAACCGAATATATCAGAAAATTTAATAGAAAAATGTTTGGAGAAACTAAATGAAAAAAATTAATGTTGGAACCTATAACATAATTATAGAAAGCGGACTTTTAAAAAAATCTCATGAATATATAGAAAGAGTTTTGCCATCATTGCAGCATAAGAAATGTTTTATAATAACAGATGAGAATATTGATAATATCGGTTATAGCAAAGTTTTGATGGAAAATTTAAAAAATTATCAGGTTGAAAAAATAGTTTTAAAAGCTGGAGAAGAAAGCAAGTCTTTTGCAATTTTTCAGAAAACGGCAGAAAAAATATTGCAAAGCGGTTTGACAAGAAGCGATTTTTTGATAGCGCTAGGCGGCGGTGTAATTGGCGATTTAACTGGATTTTTAGCTTCAACATTGCTAAGGGGTATTCCACTAGTTCAAATGCCGACAACTCTATTGGCACAAGTTGATAGTTCTGTTGGCGGAAAAACTGCAATAAATACAAACTCCGGCAAAAATTTAATAGGAACATTTTATCAGCCATCGCTAGTATTAATTGATACAGACACATTAAAAACATTGGACAAAAGAAATTTAAAATCAGGTTATGCAGAAATCGTAAAGTATGGATTAGCTTTTGATGAAAAATTTTTTGACTATTGCGAAAACTATGGAAATGATTGCATAAATCTTGATATGAATATATGTGAAAAAATGATAGAATCAAGCTGCCAATTTAAAGCAAATGTTGTAAAAGAAGATCCATATGAAAAAAATGGAACAAGGGTTCTATTAAATTTAGGACATACTTTCGGACATGTATATGAAAAAATGGTCAATTTTAATTCAAAAAGAATACTGCATGGAGAAGCCGTTGCACTAGGCATCAGACAAGCTTTTATAACTAGCGAAAAACTAAACATGATAAATGGTTTTGAAGTTAAACGAGTTTTAAAGCATTTTGATAATATGCAGCTTTTTAATCAAGATGATTTAGAAAAACTTAAAGAGTTTAAAGAAATTAAAGATTTTAGACAATATATGCTTGAGAATATGAAAAAAGATAAAAAGGCGGAGCATGGACAATATAATCTTGTTTTAAACAAAAGAATAGGCGAGAGTGTATTTGTTAAAAATATTAAATTAAAAACTTTAATTTAATTATAACTAAATAGTTAATAAATAAAATATATCTTGCAAAATTAATTACTGTATCTATAATTTAATTAGAGGTAAACAGGTAGACAGCTTACTAATTCGGACAGGTCTGAAAAGAAGCATCCGTAACTAAGTTTGTTTAGGTTGTTTACCTCGCTTTTTATTTTATATTTTATAATTTTTTCTATTATTCTAAAAAAAATTTATATATTTTAAAAAAATTCTATTATTAGTTGTATTATAAATATAGACAGAACCTGTAAAAATAAGGGTTTAACTCATATAAAAAATTTTTATTTTTTTACTTGACAACTTAAAATTGTTATATAATATTATATATGTCAAGCACCCTATGGGTAATTGACAAAGCTTTGGGATAGCAATTTAATACAACACCTCAATGGAAATAAATTGCATTTTTATGCCTCCGTATCCCAAAGCTTTTTTTATTACATTTTTTCCTTGATATTAAAATTCACATTTATATATTCATGATAAATTATAAAAATTTTCCATGAAAAAACTAAAATTTGTCATAACACTAATATTACTATGTGTAATATCAAATATTGCACAAGCTGATGATTATGATTACAAAATAAAAGATTTGCAGGAACAAATATATGAATTAAAAAAAATAATTAACAGCAACAAATCAAATAGCAAAAATGATATTATAAATGGATTAAAAGTAGAAGGTAGAATTCATGTAAATGGCTCTTGGTATAAAAAAAATCAAGAATTAAAAAGCTATAATACCGATTCTGATTACAATGATAAATTTTCAATAAAAAGAGCAAGATTAACAATATCAAAAGAAATTAAGAATTTTTTATTTCAAATTGAAGGAAATTTTGACGGTGACAACGCTTATTTAGGGGAAACTTTTATCGGATATAAAATTAATAATGAAATGACATTGAAATTTGGGCAAATAATATCTCCTTCATTTATTGAAAGAGAAAAAAGTTCAAATACAATGGCAACTATTGACTCAAATGCTATTGAACAACTTGGATGGATTCCAGAATATCTAATAGGATTGAATTATTTATGGAAAAGTGATAAATTTGGACTTTCAACCGGTATATTTGGAAATGGTACAAATAATGAAAATGAGTTAGAAAATGATATGAATTACAATTTATCATTCAGAACATTTTATACACCAATTAGAGACTATAATTATGTTGTTCATTTTGGTTTAGACTTATCATATCAAAATTACAAAAAAGACAAAATAAATAATCCAGAGCAAATATCTCAAAGTTATTATTATGGTTTAGAATTAGCATTTAAATATAAATTTATGACTTTAACAAATGAATATATTAAAAATTATTACAAATACGAAAAAGATAGGTTTAATGGTAATAGATTTAATTTTTATGGATTATCTAGCGAATTTACTATTAACCTCACGGGTGAAGTAACTTCTTATAATAATGCCGGATATTTTGATGAAATTAATGTAAATCATCCAATTTCAAAAGGTGGTTTTGGTGCCTTTCAAGCAGTATTTAGGTATTCATTTGCAAATGGTAAAGATACTAGTCATGGTTTTCTAGACAATATAGGAACAAAATATGACTATACAATAGGTTTAACTTGGATACCAGAAAATAATATTAGACTTTTAATGAATTATTCAAAAAATTTTATAACTGCGCCAAACTATTCATATAAGGGAAAATATGATGCGTTTAAGATAGAATTAAGGGCATATTTCTAAAATAAAATTAAAATAATAAAAAAGTAAAAATAAATAAAAAAAATATTGACTTTAAAATTTATATGTGGTTTACTATTAAATGTTTCAATTTTTGAGTTCGTAGCTCAGTAGGTAGAGCACATGACTTTTAATCATGTTGTCGCGGGTTCGATTCCCGCCGTACTCACCATTTTTCATATAGTATTGTTAAATTAGAAAGTTATTTGTATAAATTATATTTATATAATAAGTAGAGTATTTCTCTACTTATCTTTACATGCTTTATCTAACTCCCATTTGTTCTTTAAATAAATCAATAGCTTGGCTACTAACTAATGTAGGATGATTTTTGTTAACCTCTTCTAAATCATTTATAGCGCTTTTATCATTTAAAGTAATTTTTGCCATAGCCCTTAAATAATAGCAATTAAATTTTATCATTGCTAAACTTCCAATTGGTTTAGCAGTTAAAGACTCTATTATATCAATTGCTTTTGTAGTATTTTCTATAATAAGAGCTGCTGTACTTTTTTGGTTTGAACTAGCGCTATTGTAATAAGCTGTTGATATTCCATAATAGGCGTCATAGTTTTTTGGATCAATTTTTAGAACATCTTTATAGCATGAAATAGATTTGTCAAAAAAATTAGTTTGATTAAATATTAAACATAAATTTAACCTTAAATCAATATTATTAGGATATTTTTTTAGTAACATTTCAATATTACCTTTTGCTTTATCGTATCTTCTATTAAATATGTCTTCTTTTAACACTGGAAAATATTGTCTAAAATATATTTCATCTTGAACAGCCTGAGATATAGTTGGGGCTTTTTCATATCCAGTTATTATAAATACAGGAATATTGTTAGAAAATTGCCCTAAATTTAGCATATAAACTTTTATTTTTTCTCCTAGTTTTAAATTTTTTTCCATAGAATCATTAACAGCCTTTTGAGTTGTTATAAAATATGTTTTTCCTCTTGTAGAATACATTGTAGAAGTAAAAAATAAACCAAAATTTTCATCTGCCAATATGCTTTCCGCAGAATCATCTAAAGTAAATTCTCTAGCATTATTTGCAATTTTAAACCAATCTAATAAAAATGGTTTTTGATAAGTGTCTATTCTTCTAGAGGCCCCCCTGTATTCTAAAAATGTAATATATTTTTTAGTTTTTTCTAAATAAGTAGTAAAACCACTATTACCAACACTTATTTTTTTCTCATTATAAGCACCTTCAACAATATTTATATTTCTTACATTATAGCTACTTACTAAATCATAAAAATCTACATATACGTATTGTCTTAGCTCTTCATCAGTCATTGAAAAACAAGGTTTAAGTATAAAAATAAATAAAAGAATAAATGAGATAAATGTTATTTTTTTGGTCATTTTATAATAACTTATTGGTTTTATTTTATTATTATATTCAAACTTTATTATTTCAAGATTTTTTTATTTAAACATTGAATAAATGATACAATTATCTAAATTGTCAACCATATGTTCAACAACGCTAAAAGTAACAGCTGAAGCATGAATAAAAGTATTGCCAGCATAAAACATTAAATGAAATTGATTTTTTGAAACTTGCTTTAAAACTATATCACCAATGCCTATATCTTTTATATCTTTAATAGCAAAAAATTTTGAGAATTTATCCATTAATATTGTATAATCTGGTCGCCTTGAATATAAAATTGTATCATAATATGATAATAATTTATCATTATATCTATAACCAAGTTCATCACAAACGCCAAAAACTAATCCCAAGCAGTCAACACCGCCACTATTATTCAAATTTTTTTTAACCCTGCCTTGATATTTAAATCTAGTTCCAATCCAACTTCTAGCTACATTAACAATATTCTCTCTAGTAAACATTACAATACCTTTAATAACAAATCAATACCTGGTAAATGAGGTTCGCCCCTAAAATTAATAGCATTATTAAACCTTGAACAACATGTATTAAATTTTTTATCGCAACCAGCTACAACTAAAAAATAATCATTTAATTCTATTTGATAAGGCAACTCTGTGGATAATATAAAAAAACCGTTTGAAAATTGTTTTATTTCTGTTTTTTGTCCAATATTTTTTCCACTTATAAATTCAATAACCCCATTTTCAAAATATCTATTCTCTTTACTTAAAATTATATTATCGTTAGTATAAAAGCTTATATTATCAACTACTTTTGATACTATTCCAGTAAAAGTAAAATTAGATTTATTTAGCTTACATTTTCCGTCACAAAAACAAGATCTACACAATGGACTATAAACTTCACCAATAGTTTTATTTATTTCATTCTTTAGACCCTTAACATTGGCTATAAATACATCATTTTTAAATTGTATGTCAGAAATTACTCCGTTAAGTAAGCAAACTTTACCTTTATTTAAATTTAACAAATCAACTATAAATATTTCAACTTTAGCACTATCATATTTCCCAGATAAAACATCATCAGCGTTTATTAAATCACTAGATATTAAATTTGATATTTGAAAAGAATCGTTTTCTACATCTAAATTATTTTTTATATTTTTAATATCATCAGAAGAAATATGATTATATGTTATTTCTTCATAAATAAAATCTTGGCTTGCATTGCTAAAAGCTAAAATTTTATTGTTCTTTAAAATAAGTTTCCAACATTTAACTAAATTAGTTGTATTATTATTTACAATACTCTTTAATTCGTCTGTTATATTTTTCATAAAGTACAATATTATTTTACAAAACAACCATAAAAAAAATATATAAAAAATGGAAGTTCTTAAATATTATACTAAAATAAAAAAGATCCACTATTTTCTTGTGGATCTTAATTCATTTATTTTTTTATGGTACTATTTTAGCATATTTTCTAATGTTTGTGCATCAACAGCTCCAGGTATTAATTCACCATTAATAATGAATGCTGGCGTTCCATTGATACCAATCTTATTAGCTAGTTCCATATTACTTTGAATAGCTGCATCAATTTCTTTTTTATTTTTCTTTAAAACTTCTTCAATTTTAGAAGGTTTTAAACCAATAGAAGAAATTGCTTTATTAACCTCTTCTTTACTTCTAGCTGAACCATTCATTAAAGCTTCATGAAATTCTGGGTATTTAGCTGGATCTTCAATTAATATTGCCATACCAACTTCTGCAGCATATCTTGAAGGTTGACCTAAAATAGGAATATTTCTTAAAATAACTTTAGCATCTTTTCTGTTCTTTAATAATTGTTTGATATTTCTAGCTGCCATTTTACAATAGCCACAATTATAATCATAGAATTCAATTATTTCAATAGTTCCTTTTGGATTTAAAACACCAGCATACTTAGTATCTTTTAATTCTTTATCAAAATTTTTAATATTTTCTGCTGATTGCGCTCTCTGCTGTCTAACCATTTCTTCCTGTTGTTGTACAGCAAATCTATTTACTGATTCTAAGATAACTTCTGGATTTTCATTAATCCAAGTTTCAATATAATCATCGCTTATTGAACCTTCAGAAACATTTTTTTCAATTTTAGATAGGTTAAATACACTAAATACAAAAAGTACAGCTATTAACGCATAAGCAAACTTTAAATTGCAAGGCATATCTTTAAAACAATCCATCTTCATATTTTCTTATTTTATAAAAATTAATAATGTTTTGAGTTTAACATTAAGTTTATTTTTTTCAAGAAAAATTTATATAAATATTAGCGTTATAATTTATAATATATCTTATCAACTTTTACAATAATAAAAAATATAATAATGGTATAAATATAACAAAATATTATTTTGTATTGTGTATTTATTATTTACAAACCGTATTTTATAAAACGAATTTCCAATGTTCAATATCAATTATAGCTTTTATATGTCAATTTTGTATATTATTAAAATATGTTCAAACCATAGTGAAATAGGTTTAAATTTTTATTTTGTCTTTTTATTATTAAATAATTATATTAATAAGCCATTTTGCTTATTAGAATGTTTTTGCTGCTGGACAAAATCTTGTTTATTTCCTATCGGTTTGTCTATAATATTTGATGTATTTGCTGTTGATAATTTTTCAAGACCATTATTTTTAATATTATCTTGAAATATAGATTTTGTAAAATTTCTAAGTTCATTTTTGGTCATATTCAAAAAATCTTCACTTTTATATCCTTTTATCTGCCCCGCATATTCTATTGGTTTGCCATTTAATTTAAGTTGTTTTGCTATTTTTCCGCTTTGTCTTTTGAAAAATCCTCTGGTATCATATATTTACCAGTTTTTGAGTCTACAAAAATTACTAAAGGTTTTTCATTCTTATTTCCACTAATTTTAAAAGATTTAATACCTTTACCATCCATAATATCAAATGGTAATCTTATTTCCGTAAGTTCGCAATCTTTTAATTTTTTGTCATCATTATTTGTGTTAAGCGTTTCAGATTATTTTTTATTAAATAATTATTTATCTCCTCTCCACTACTAAATTCTAAGCTATTCGCTATAAATTTATTTTTTGTTCCATTAATTATATATTTAATTAATAATTATTAATATTATGAATATTTTTAAAAAACAATATATTATTATTTATAAACCAAATATCTGACAAATAAATGTAATAATACCTGTTGCTATTACTATCCATACTATTGAAGCGACAACCGCCATTGTTGTAGCTTTTCCTACGCTATCAGCATCTTTTCCACAATATATGCCATAATAACATCCACATAATGATATTACCCATCCATATACGTATCCATGGAAAATGCCTATTAAAAAATTTTTCATACTTAAAGCATCCATTGATAATTTCCAATATTCTTGCAATGGTATACCCAACATTGTAATTCCAACGCTAGCACCACCAATTATTCCAAATATATCAGCAAACATGCTTAAGATTGGCATCATTAAGGTCAAAGCTAAAAATCGTGGCAATGTTAAAAAATCCATAATTGGAATGCCCATAGTTTTTAAAGCATTTATTTCTTCATTAACCTGCATTGTTCCAATTGTAGCAGCATAGGAAGCACCAGTTCTACCAGCCATTATAATACCAGCCATAGCAGGACCCATAATTCTAACCATACCTATAGCAACAAGGCTAGCAACATATATTTGTGCACCAAAAGCTTTTAACTGAATGGCACCAACAAAAGCTAAAATTAGTCCAACCATGAAGCTTATTAAAGATACAATTGGCAATGCTTTATATCCACAATTTTCAAGTGCAAACATAAAATCAACACCTCTCATTGTGGCTGTTCCAGTTAAAAATCTCATGCATGATTTAATTAATTGTATAAAAAATTTAAAGCCTGCCATGAACGATGTATAAATGCTAACAGTAAAATCTCCAACTTTTTCTACAAAAGCAACTTTCGTTTTTTTATCTTGTTTTTTCATTTTTCTATCTGAAGAAAAAGCCAGTTTTAAAAGTCTCTGAAAACCTTCGGGTAAAGTATCAAGATTAATTTTTATATTTTTTTGATTTGTTATTTTAACAATCTCGTAAAATACAACTACAAGTGTAGAATTCCATTTTTCAAGTTTTTTACTATCTACATCAATTTCTTTTATCTTTTTTGAACTTATTATTTTAAATAAGCTGCTTTGTTCTTTAATATCAGAGTATGATAAATAATTGCCTTCTAATTTAATGTTTAAAACACCATCGTTATTTAAAAAATATTCAATTCTCATTACTTATCATAGGTTTATATTATAGTATTAATTTAATTTTAGTATAAAGAATAAGTCAAGAAATTTTATAATATATAATGATATTCTTCTAGCTTAAATAATTTGAAATATTAGTATTGGTATAAATAGAAATCTTAATACTTATTGTAGAAGTATAATGATTTCTATTTATAGATAATTAGTTTTTGTTTTTAAGTGTTGGGAATAGAAGAACATCCTTTATGTTAGGAGTTGAAGTCATAAACATAACTAATCTGTCAACACCTATGCCAACACCACCCAATGGAGGCATGCCAATTTCAAGTGCATGAACAAAATTTTCATCCATAGGCATAGCTTCGGCATCAAAACCTCTATTTTGTTCCTGCTGTTTTAATCTCATGTATTGATCAATTGGATCGTTTAACTCTGAGTATGAGTTAGCTAATTCAACACAGCCAGCAAAAAGTTCAAATCTTTCAACTAATTCGCTATTTTTTCTATGAATCTTAGTTAATGGTGAAGACTCCTTTGGATAGTCAACTACAAATGTTGGTTGAACTAAATGTTGTTCGCATGTTTCTTCAAACAATTGCAATAATAATTCTCCTTTTGATTTTTTCTCTTCAACATCCGGTGTATATTTTCTAATTTCTTTTATTAATTCGTTTTTAGAAATTGTTTCTGGATCTATTTTTGCATATTCTCTTAATCCATCATATACACTCAATCTTTTGAAAGGAGCTTTAAAATCAACTTCCATATCTTTATATTTTACAATTGTTGAACCATTATTTAATTTTTTAACTATAGTTTCCAACAATTCTTCAACGTTTCTCATTTGATCATTATAATCACTATAGGATTCATACCATTCAATCATGGTAAATTCAGGATTATGGGTTGTGTCCATGCCTTCATTTCTAAAATTTCTTCCTATCTCGTAAACCTTTTCAAAACCACCAACAATTAATCTTTTTAGATATGTTTCAACGCTTATTCTTAAATATAATGTCATATCAAGCGAATTGTGATGAGTTGTGAATGGTTCGGCACTAGCACCACCATATATAGGTTGAAGAATTGGAGTTTCAACCTCTATAAATCCTCTATCATCTAAGAATTTTCTGATGGTAGTTATTATCATGCTTCTCTTCTTAAATTCTTCCCTGACTTCTGGATCCATAGCCAAATCAATAAATCTTTGTCTATATTTTAATTCTTGATCGGCTAATCCATGAAATTTTTCCGGTAAATTTGCTATAGACTTTGAAAGTAGTTTAATATTTTTACAATGTATACTTAATTCGCCCTTATGAGTTCTAAAAACAAAACCTTCTATACCTATAAAATCGCCAATATCCAATAAAGGTAATAATTTTTGATCGTCTTCACTTAGTTCAGGTTTTGATAGGTATATTTGAATTTTTCCATTTTCATCGTGAATATCAAGAAACATAGCTTTTCCCATGTCTCTTCTAAGCATTAATCTACCTGCAACTTTATAAACTTTATCTTCTAATTTTTCACCAGCCTGCAAATAATCATAGGTTTCTTTTAATTGTTTAGAGCTAATGTCTTTTTTATAGTTGTGTGGGTAAGGGTTAATACCAGCATCCTTTAGTGCTTTTAATTTAGTCAACTTCTGCTCATCTGCAGTTTCTGAGACTTTAACATAATCTAAAATATTTTCCATTATTAAATATAATTATTTATTATCAAATACATCATTTTTAAGTATTGCTATTTTAAATAAAAAATGCAAGAAAAAACAATAAAATATTAGATTGTTTTTTATATTTTTGCTTTATTTGATATTATATAATAAAAAATATATTTAATAAAACTTGACTTTAATTAAATACTATATATAGTTAAAACTTAATTAGTAATAATGAAAAAGAGGTACATATGGTATCATTAATTGGTACAAAAACTAGAGAAAATTTGTTAAAAGCTTTTGCTGGTGAGTCACAAGCAAGAAATAGATACACATTTTTTGCATCAACAGCAAAAAAAGAAGGTTATGAAGCAATTGCTGCAGTATTTGAAGAAACAGCAAATCATGAGTCAGCTCACGCTAAAAGACTTTTTAAGTTTTTAGAAGAAGGTGGTGAATTGGAAATTACAGCTACATATCCAGCAGGAAGAATTGGCACTACTGCAGAAAATTTAATGGAAGCTATGAATGGTGAACATGAAGAAAATTCTGTTATGTATCCAGAATTTGCAAAAATTGCAAAAGAAGAAGGCTTTCCTGAAATCGCAGCTGCTATGGAAAATATTGCTAAAGCAGAAGTTTACCACGAAGAAAGATTTAAGAAACTTTTAAATGAAGTTGAAACTCAAGAGTTATTAAAGAAAAATGATCTAGTTGTTTGGAAATGCACAAATTGTGGTTTTCATATCACTTCAAAAACCGCTCCAAAAGTTTGTCCTGCATGCGGACATCCACAGGGGTATTTTATTGAAGTTAGCGATGTATTATTTTAATATTAAATTTTTGGAGGGGGAGCCCCCTCCTTTTTCTATCTATAATAATGCTATTTAAAAAATTAAAACACATTCTACAACAAAAAAATTATAAAGAAATACTGCAAAAAATATTACTTCAGTGTTTATTTATATTTATATTTTCAATTCTTTTTATAGCAGACGATTATATTTTTAAACTTTTTAATAGTATTAATAAAGTCCATTTCTCACTTAAGTATTATTCTTTAGCTTTAATACTTTCAATTTTAATTCTATTTATTCGTAATAAAAAATTAATATATTCAATATTATCCATAATTGGTTTTATTGAACTAACTCAATTAATATATTTATCATATTTTGGAACTTATTTACAACCAACAATAATCCCATTAATATTTAAAGAAATTGGTGAAATAAGTGAAACTGGTTTTGGATCAATTGGCAAAGTATACTATGCGTTTTTATCTGTATTGATACCTTATGGAATCATGATATTCTTAATAAAAAAATATCATGAAAAGTTATTTTCATTTAAATTTGCTTGGATTTTATTTTTTGTATTTTTATCTCTATTGCCATTAAGGGCAATAAGAGAGGTAAGTATTGCAAAACTATCTCCAAATCCACAATACCCATCGTTATATAATGGTTTAAGGATGTATTCCGCCTATTTATTCAATATATTGCCATCTACAATTGACAATAATGAGGAACATGTATTTAAAGATTATGAAGTAAAAAAAGAAAAACCAATAAATGATAAAATGAATTTAGTTTTAATATACGGCGAAAGTTTTAACTATTACAATCAAAGTTTGTATGGCTATAATAAAAACACAACACCAAATTTATTGGAACTCTCAAAAAAAGATAAAAATTTTGTTTATAAAAAAGGCATATCTACTGCAGTATCAACACAACAGTCAATACCAACATTTTTCAATTTACAGAGAGAGCCGAAAAATTATAGAATGCAGGCCGAAGCACAGTTAAATCTATTTAAATTAGCAAAAGAACAAGGATTTAGAACGATTTTTATTTCTGCCCAAAGCAGTGGATTGATGAATAATTTAGGAAGACAATATATAGATGTCTTTATAACTCTTGAGGATGAAAGGGGTTTATTTGAAAAAAATAAAGATGAAGCGTTGCTGCAAATATTAAAACAACAGAAATTAACGGATAAAAATTTTATAGTTTTGCATCAAAGAAATTTGCATTCACCATATGAAAAAAATTATTCCCATAGAAAAAAAGAATTTAGTAGGTTTGACAATAGCTATGATAATGCAATGCTATACAATGATTTTATTTTAAACCAAATAATTGAATATTTTAAAGCTAATTCAAAAATCCCTTTATATTTATTTATAACCTCAGATCACAATGAATTAACAGGACAAAATGGACTTTTCGGGCATATAACTTTAGTCCCAGAAGGTGGTGATGTGCCTATAATGCTATATACTGAAAATAATGAAATAAAAAATAACTTAAAAGAAACTTTCAGACCAACCCATCATGAACTTGGACTGTTAATTGCAAAAATCATGGGCTATACAATAACAAATCCAAACACTCCAGATAATGTATTTTATATTAATGGAAATGATACAATGGCGAGGTATGGCTATATTAAAGTTATAAAAGATTTAGAGAATAAAAAAGTCAATTATGAAATAATTGACTTTGATAAGGCAAAAAATATACAGAGAAGATTCTAATAAATGTAAATACTTTTTGCTAATTCATTATACTCTCCAGATTTAAAATTATTTGCTTTAAACTGTTCTTTTTTCTTTTCAACGTCATTTAATTCTTTCACAGCTTTGTTTAATTTATTTTTAGCCCTTTTAAAATTTTCAGCTTTTTCCTTAAGAAAATTTATTTGTTCGTTAAAATCTTTTATTTGTCTATCTAATCTTGTGCGAACAAATAGAAACTGTGAATTATTATTTAAATTGTAAGCTTCTTCAAAATTTTTTAAATCCGTATAGCTATCACCCATTACAATTAAAGTATTATCTTTGCTTAAATTAAGGTTGCTTAATAGGGTTTTAATCCTGTCATCATCAGCTTTACAACTTTTATCAGTTGTGCCTAAAACAAGTTTTTTATTTATTAATTCTTCAAAAGCCTTATATTTTTCTTTATTTAAATTAACGTATTCTTTTAGTTCGGCTTCTATAAGTTTTTGACTTTTAAACGTATTTATTAAAAAAATATCTCCGTTTTCTTTTGATTGTTGATATAATTAAAAAAAAGCTTCATTTGGCTTGCATTGTTTAATTAGCACATCATACACAGCAACTATTGGTATTAATAATTCATTCATATAATATTCTGTAGCATTATTTTCTGGAATTTCGTTGCCTTTATCTAATATTCCATTAATTCTTTCGCTATTAGCTGATATTAATTCTTCATATACACTTGTTTTTTTAAAATTTTCCCATAATTTTTTGATACATTCTTTATTATAATTATTTTCTTTTATATATGCATTTACAAAATCGCAATTTATTCCTTTTTTTGTCAATTCTTTCATTTTTTCATATTCGTCTTCACCTATTACAGCAGTAAAAACAATATCAAAATAATCCCCACTATAATCAACTATTGTATCATCATAATCACTTATTATAATCTTCCCTGGCATATTTTTTCCTAATTATCTTTGTTAAAATCACTAAACTAACTAAAATCATAAGTCTCCTTTAATAATTATATATAAATATAACTATTAATTTTGTTAATATAATAATACCGTTATATTATATCATATTTTTTATGGTTAGTCAATCTTTTTAATTCTAGCGCTTTTATTAGCCATAAAGAACAGTTCTTCCTTAGTTAGATTTGTAGCCTTTTCAAATCTTTCAACCGGATGATTTTCATCAAATATTATAACTTTTGCACCAATGTCTATATTATCAAACTCATTCTTGGGAAGTTTTATTATTGTTTGATCCATTGAGATTTTAGCAAATATTTCACATTCTATGAGTTTTCCAAATTTATTTTCAACAAATACTGTGCATTGTCTATTGCTTATATCTCTGCTAATACCATCAATATAACCGCCAAAAAATGTTGCTAAAGTATCACCCTTTTTAACTTTTTCTGTTGCATTATATCCAGCAATACCATCCTCTTCAACAATTCTTTTTTCAAGTATTGTTGAATAAAAAGCCTTTAATTCATTCTCTTTAATTTTTATTTCAGCCCTAAAAGGTAGATTATCATCAATATTTCTTTTTCTTTCAATATTTGTAAAGAATTCTTTTGAATTAATATCCGTATTTGACATAAGTCTTGCTACTATATCTCGTATTGTTGTCCCGCACATTTTTTCAAAATCTTGATATGTAATTGATCCTCCAAGCAAAACAACTTCTTTGTTTATCAGGGATTTATCATTTGTATCAAGTATGATTTTATTTTTTTCTATTGAATTAACAAATATCTTGACGCCATTATATAAAACGTAAGAATTTCCATCGCCATATTTACTTGTAAAACCATTGGCTAATCCTATTGGCAAATATAAATTAACCCCATCTGTTTCTATATAGGATTTTATGGAATAAGCTGGTTTTAAGCTTTCATAATAGCCGTATAAAGCTAATCCCGGTCTGCAGGAATTAGAAATTTTATCTAAATTAAAATTTATAATAGCATCGCTTGCTGGAAAACTTTTTAATATATTTTTATCTGGGAAATATTTTATTATTTTTTTAAAGTTTTCTATTTGCGTATTATTGACTTCATTATCTTTTTCATCAGCGCAAGAAAAATGACTCATAACCATTAAAACTTTAAAATTATTTTTATCAATATAGGTTTTTATTTTTTCTATTTCATTTAAATTTATACCAGATCTATTCATCCCTGTATTGAATTGCAATACAATTTCTTTTATATCTGCTTTATTTACTATTTCTAGTTGTTCAAAACTATTTATAACAGGAGTTAGATTAAATTCTTTAAAATATTTTTCATCTCCTTTAAAAATACCGCTTAATATAAAAATACTTTCAAGTTGTGGAAAAAATTTTTTTAATTCAACACCTTCTTTTAAATCAAATACAAAATATTTTTTTTGTGGATTTTTAATTGTTAAAAGTTTATCAACTATAGAATATATACCTATATTGTAGGCGTTAGCCTTTACAGTTGGTATGACATTATCCCCACAGCCGCTAATAGTTCTTAATTTTTCTAAATTATATACAATATTATTCAAATTAATTTCAATATCTAACTTTCTCATTTTTATACTCCTTAAACTATCAATATAGTATTTAGCAGAATTAAAATGAAAATCAAGCCAAATTTTAGCTTATTTTTATTGATTTATAAAAAATTTTATCTATTATATAAGTCTATTAGTAATAATACATTATAATAATTAAGGTAAAGAAATGCCAAAAATGAAGACAAACAGTTCTTGTAAAAAAAGATTTGAACTAACAGGAACAGGAAAGATTAAATTTAAAAATGCTAATAAAAGACACTGCATGACTAAAAGAAGTCAAAGACAAATCAGAA
>CALXXG010000078.1 GCA_944392625.1 uncultured Rickettsiales bacterium | reverse complement strand
ATAAAGAACGGTCAGTTTGAGAATAGCAGAGAAGTATTTCAATATTTAAAAAGGAATAGAATAAACATTGAATTTACTACAATATTTATTATATTATAATTATTAATAACAAAAAAGATAAAAAATGAATTATTTACTTACAATATTAGGTTTAGATATAACAAAAAAAGTTTACAAAGATTTATTACAACCATCATGTAGGGTTTTAGGAAACTATTTTGAAGAAAAACTAAAAGAAAAATTAAAAAGCATTCCAGAAAAAAATAAGCAACAACCAAAATTAAAAATTTTAGTACCAACAATTCAAGCTTTAGCATATAATGTTGATGAAGAAGAAATTAAAGAAATGTTTATAAATTTATTAACAAGTTCAGCCGATAATAGAAAGAAAGTTGATTCTTCATTTATTGAAATACTAAAACAAATGGATGAGTTAGATGCAAAGCTATTCAAAAAAATATTTAATGAACATAAAAATATTGTCGCTAATATTATTTTACGAGATATTGAAAATAAAGGAAAAATTGTCCCAAATGAATATTTGCCTGAATGGTTTTTAGGTAGTGACTTTACTATAGAAGGATATGATATTTTTGATATTTCAATGAGTCTTACAAAACTTAAAAAATTAGGTTTAATTGATATTATTGAAAGACAAGGATGGACTAGTAATGACGATTTAATGAAAGATGAAGAAATAGAAATATTATATAGCAATTTTGATTTACAGACAAATGTAAAAAATATCAAAATTGAATCTTGGAATAATAATAGTCTTAAAATTAATGACTATGGAAAACATTTTGCAAAGATATGTTTGTAATAATAAAATTCTGCCATTATATTCAAATTTAGAATTATTGCTGCCATTATTATCTATTACCTTAACAATATACTCATTGCCTTTATAAAATGTTTTTATGACAGAACCCGCAGGCGGTATAATATTAACCTGCCTATTTAATAGAGAACCTTTGCCGGATATTTTTAATCTATCTTTTGCTATATCAAGAGAAAGTTTTAGTTCTTCTTGACTAACATTGCTTAAACCCGCAAGCATCTGTATCTTATATGCAATAGCTTTTATCAAAAAACCTTTCTTAAAATTTAAAGCCGGTGTTTTATATAATTCTAGCCATTTAAGTTTCAGCTCATTAGTTGACATAGAATTAAGAGCAAATAATTGCCTTTGAATACTATTGCTAGGATTTAAATCATTCATTAAGTTTTTTATTTCAATATTCATATTTTTTTTATTTTACTTGGTTGTTAATAATTTTATAAATACTAATAAATACCAATAAATACTAATAAAGCATTGTAAATACTATAACTAACCAGTCTTATTAGTCCAGTCATTTATGAAAAATAATGCAATAAATAAAAAGCATGCTACAGATCATTTTTATTGCTAAAATTACTATTATAATTAATCTTTATTGTAGTCTTTATCGCAGTCTTTATTATAATCTTTATCATAATCATCACTATTTTTGAATTCGGAATTACAATTATCAAGAGTATAGACATTTTGATTGGATTTTAAATTATTATTAAAACCCGAATGATTGCTAAGCTTAGACAAATTGTTTAGCTTTTTAAATTCTAGACGAATTATGCCAATAGCAAGAATATCTATTATTAAATCAATAGGATTTAATTCATTATCAAATATTTTGTTATCATCAGACATTTTATTATTTTTTTATTAATCTAGTTATTTTTTCCCAAGAAGAATTAAAAGTGTTTCAAAAAAATATAGAAAAATATAACAAAAAACATTTCAATAGAAAAATAAAGAATTGTTTTTTAATGTTTCAAAGTAAAATAATATATAAAGAATATTTAAAATTTAGAAAAATATACTACACAGGAATAATAAGCATAAAAAATGTATAAAACTTTATTACGATTTATAATATCAAATGATAAAGTTATTTTTTATGTATAGAATGCTCCGCCATTAAATTTAAGAATAACAATTTATATTTAATACAGAAACAGTGATAATCACGGTGTTTAAGTGCAAAGTGAAAAAAGATGTGCTTGATCCATAGTCTCACTTAAATCATATTTGGCAGACATATAGGTTAAAGCTGTTCGTTGACTATTGAAAGCAAGCTTTAAAGTCATCTTGTCTTTGTGCTTATATAATTTTTATCCTATATTTTAACAAACTTTGGTATCAATAATATTGTGCAAGTGCACATCTTTGGTATATTTGTTTGTATCTCACGAAGTTTTAAATGAGTTAAGCGAAGTGGAATTAAAATTAGAATCTTAAGCAATGTGAGATTAATTGTAATATATAGTTTATTTTTTAGCAAAAGATCATCCAATTGAAACGCAGACATTTCATTAGCCAACATTCAGATCGCATTTTCTCTTCTTTTGATTAAATAAGTTATATTAAAACCTCAAACAAGCTTAGACTTTGATAATATCTAGTTCTTGTTGTTTCTAATTCTTTTTATGTATTTGTCGTTGATGCGTTAAACATAAATAATTTATTATGACATAATTTATTATGATATAAATTATTTATGTTTAAAAGTATTATAAGCTAATAGTTTTTGTGTTTGTAAATGAATTTATATTATTTATGTTTTTTTTGTTTGAGCTATTGTTTTACTGTAATTGTATTTATGTGTTAGTAAATTAACAATTATAAATTCTACGTCGTTCAGTATTGCCTGTATTGTTTCTATTTTGCGGCTTATTAATTTTTTTTGTATTTACCCTATTGATATATTTTGATATAATTAATTTATTTTTTTCTTGTTTTTATTAAAATTTACAATACACTATGTTATATATAGTTTGAATAATTTTTAAAAAAATGGAAGAACATAAATCAAACACAATGTATGGAACTACAATATTATCTGTTAGAAAGGGTAACGAGGTTGTGATAATTGGTGATGGACAGGTTACATTCGGTAATTCTGTTATGAAAGCTACAGCCAAAAAAGTAAAGGAACTTGCAAAAGGCAAAATTTTAACAGGTTTTGCCGGTTCTACCGCTGACGCTTTTACACTATTTGAACGTCTAGAACAAAAGCTTGAACGACATCCGGACAATCTCACTCGTGCCTGTCTTGAACTTGCAAAAGATTGGCGAACGGATAAATATTTACGCCGTTTAGAAGCCATGATGATAGTTGTGGATAAGGATACTACACTTATAGTTTCTGGCACAGGAGATGTTTTAGAACCCGAAGGCGGCATTGCGGCCATTGGATCCGGCGGCAATTACGCATTATCTGCCGCTAAGGCCTTATATGACATAGACGGCATGGACGCTGAAACTATCTGCAAAAAGGCTATGAAAATTGCAAGCGAGCTTTGTATTTATACTAATGGCAATTTTACAATGAAGAAAATAAAGACAGAAGAAAAATAATTTTAGTGATTAAATATATATAAAAGTTATTTATTATGAGCAGATATTTTAAAAATATTTTTAGTAAAGAAAAAATTAACAAAATAAGCAATA
>CALXXG010000077.1 GCA_944392625.1 uncultured Rickettsiales bacterium | reverse complement strand
TAATAATTTTACTCCCTATAATCTAATAACAAATATGATAGCAATACCATTAAGCGGCTTTATAACAATACCTCTTGCAACATTTTCAATATTATTATTTCCGTTTAATTTAGAAAAATATTTGCTTATTCCGGCTAGCTTATCTTTAAATTTTATTTTAAAACTTTCAGAACATATAGTTAATTTACCATACAGTGTTTTAGTTGCGCCATCTCAGCCATTAATAGCTTTATTTTTAATGATTTTTGGTTTCTTATGGTTTGCTTTATGGGAGCAAAAATGGAAATATTTTGGCATATTTTTATTTGCACTTGGTATTGTGTTATCATTTTTTAAAGAATATCCAGACGTTATAATTGATACTGATGACAAAATTCTGATATTGGTATCAAAAAATAATCAACTATATATTTCAAACAGTAAAAATAAGTATAAGATTTCTATTATAGAAAAGAAGTTTGGTCAAAAAGATCACCATAGTATAGAAGAATACTGTGAAATATTACCAAAAAACAAAAAATGCCAGCTTTTTATAAACAATATAAACAAAATTTTTAGAAATAAAGATGTTGTTGATAATTTTATAGAACTAAATAAAAAATATACAATTTTTGATAGAGATTATAGTATTATTCAAAACCCACCTTTAAAAATATAAAATCTATATAAAATAATCATTTTTAATAAAAAAACATCAAAATTTAATACAATTCTATTGATTTTTTCAAATTTTACTGTTATCTTTTTTATGTTAAATATAATCAAAATAAAAATAGGAATTTTATGAATGTAAACTCAATTAGTGTAGGAAATGTTATTATATACAATGGAAAATATTGTATGGTAACAAAAAGAGAACACGTAAAACCAGGTAAAGGCGGTGCATTTTTACAGGTTGAAATGAAAGATATTAAATCTGGCAATAAACTAATGAATAGATTTAACACAACTGATGATGTTGAAAAAGCAAATATGGAAGATAAACCTTATCAATTTCAGTATATGGATGGCGATAATTTATCTTTAATGGATATGGAAACTTATGAGCAAATTTCATTAAGCAAGGATTTAGTTGGTGATGCTTTTCCATTTTTACAAGAAGGAATGGATGTTGTTGTAGAATATTGCGATAATGAACCAATTAGAATTAGATTGCCAGAAAAAGTTGTTATGGGAATTCAATCTACAGAAGCAACAGTAAAAGGACAAACCGCAGCTGCATCCTATAAACCTGCCATATTGGAAAATGGTGTTAGGGTTATGGTTCCACCATTTATCACTTCTGACGACAAAATTGTTGTAAGAACAGAAGATAGTACTTATGTAGAAAGAGCAAAATAAAAAACATATAGTTAATTTTTAATTTGATTTTCTATAAATTTTACAAATTGTAGTAATTACAATTTGTAATTTTCTATTATAACAGCCTATTATTTTTACTTTTCATACAAAATTACAAACATAAAACAAAAAAATATTATAATAATTCAATTACTATTACTATATTATTATATGACATAGTTTTTATTTTAAATTAAATATTGATATTTATTTATTATGTTTTTATTATACTGATTAGTTATTAATTATTACAAATAATATGGAAGAAATAGTTAAAAGGCCTTGGGGTACATATCAAACTATTATAAGAGGTGATACATATCAAGTTAAAAGAATAATGGTAAATCCAAACTCTCAATTGTCTTTGCAATCGCATAACCATAGATCAGAACATTGGGTTATTGTTGAGGGTGAAGGAACCGTTACTCTTGGTGATAAACAAATAAAAGTAAAAAAAGATAGTGTTGTATATATACCTGTCAAAGAAAAGCATAGAATGTCAAACTTTACAGATAAACCAGTAGTATTTATTGAAGTACAAAACGGTGATTATCTAGGTGAAGATGATATAATTAGATATGAAGATATATATGGAAGGGCATAATTAATATCAATAAAAAGTATAATAGTTATTAATAGTAGTCATTATAAAAAATAATGGCTATTATTTTGTATATTATCTAAAAAAGTTTTATAAAATATTGTAAAATATACTCATAATTAAATAATTAATTATATTTCTTGAAATATTAAAAAGAATGATTTATATGTATTCGTAGATACAACATCGTTTGTATTGTTTACTTTATAAATAACAAAAGGAGAAATATGCCTGTAAATTTAAGAGGAAGAAGTTTTTTGACATTAAAAGACTTCACTAAAGATGAAATAATGTATATGTTAAATCTTGCAAAGGAATTAAAAGCTTTAAAGAAGGCTGGAGTTGTAAATAAACCATTAAATGGCAAAAATATAGTTTTACTTTTTGAAAAAACATCAACAAGAACAAGATGCTCATTTGAAGTTGCAGCAATGGATTTGGGTATGGGCGTTACTTTCCTTGGTGCTAATGACAGTCAAATGGGTAAAAAAGAATCTATGGAAGATACAGCAAAAGTTTTAGGCAGATTCTATGACGGTATTGAATACAGAGGATTTAAACAAGAAACTGTTGAATTATTAGCAAAACACTCTGGAGTTCCTGTTTGGAATGGTTTAACAGACGTTGATCACCCAACACAAATTCTTGCAGACTTTTTAACAATTCAAGAACACATTGCTAAACCTTTAAATAAAATTAAATTCGTTTATGTTGGCGATGGCAGAAACAATATGTGCAACGCTTTAATGATCGGTGCTGCAAAAGTTGGTATGGAATTTGTTGCATATACTCCTAAGAGTTTATATACTGATGCAAAATTGGTTAAAGAAATGGAAGCCGTTGCAAAAGAAAGTGGTGGTAAAATCACTATTACTGATGATATTAATGCATTAAAAGGTGCTGATGTCCTTTATACTGACGTTTGGGTTTCAATGGGTGAAGAAGATAAATACGAAGAAAGAATTAAAGCATTAAAAGATTATCAAGTTAATATGGATATGTTGAAAAAAACCGGCAATCCTGACGTATTATTTATGCACTGCTTGCCCGCTTATCACGACCTTGAAACAAAAGTTGGTAAAGAAATCTATGAAAAATATGGTTTAAAAGAACTAGAAGTTAGTGATGAAGTATTTAGAAGCAAACATTCTGTAGTATTTGACGAAGC
>CALXXG010000076.1 GCA_944392625.1 uncultured Rickettsiales bacterium | reverse complement strand
AAAAGTTAACTGTGTCCGACATTTTTAGTAAATAAAAGACTATTAATCCTTTATTTATAATAATTTAACCGCAATGCTTGTCATTGCAACAGGTGTGATTGAATTGCGTCGGTTCAACCGTAAAACAACAGTAATATGATTACAAAATAATGGGGTATAAACAATCTATTTAAAAAAACTAGAAATTATTAAAATACGTTTAATTCATTTCATTTCTTTAATCTTAAAATAGAAGCTTGTTTTGCATTAGTTATATCGGTTAATTCTTTTTGAGTCAAACCTTGAGTTTGTCTAATAGTTACAATGCTATTTGATATTTCATTAATTAATTTTTGCCTCTCCATTAATTCTTTTGTCTAACTATCATTTTCTACAAATTCATTTACTACATCTTGCAAAGAACTGCCGGCATATACTTACTCATATTTACTATTTCCAACAATACTTAATAATGTTTATAAAATAGCATAATATAAATTACAAATCAAACATTTTATCTTTAACTATTGTAATCATTAGCGCAAAAATAAAATTTTTAAAAAATAAAAAACTATAGGTTTACGTTCATAGTTTTTTTAAAAAAATTATAAATTTTAGCAAAAATTTAATGAAAAAAATTTAAAATTTACTACTTGCATGTTGAAAAATAAGCTGTAAAATTTTTCATTTTTACTATAGGTTTACGTTCATAGTTTTATAGGTTTACGTTCATAGTTTTTGAAAAGAGATTCTTTATTTTTCAAAGGTTGAAAGGCAATTTTTTTTTAACCAATATAACTACTAATATAACTACTAATACAACAACTATTAAAGTTGTTGTTTTTTTGGTAAATTTTATTATTTAAATTTGGTAAAAAGTAAAAATCAATTTTAAGGCGTCAAATTTAAACGAGAAATGATGAAGATAAGTTAAAATATAAAAAGTATCATAAAATAAAAAGAATGTGTTTAAAATTGAAAAAAATGCCCTTTAAATTGATTTTGATTTTTTAGTAAAATTTTTTTAAGAAAAATTATATTTTTTATTTTTAACAGATTTATTTTTTTTGTCCATATTTTTTGTTAAATTTTTTTACTTTATTTAAAGTATAAACTTTACTTACTTTAAATAAATTATACTCCTTGACTTTTTAAAAGAATGATTTATTAGTAGCTATGTATACTTTATTTAAAGTATAAACTTTATTTACTTTAAATAAATTATTTACTTTAATTAAATTAAATAAAATATTGCAAATATGAAAATAGTAGTTTTCAATCTAAAGGGTGGACAAGGTAAATCAAGTATTGCCTTGAATATAGCTTTGTCCCTTAATTTTGATGTAATCTCTAATGATAAAATAACAAAATTAGAAAAAATATTGCCGGAAGATAATTTTATGAAGATAGAAAAGGATCAAGATTTTCCAGATATTATAGAAAATTTAAATATTGTGTATGATCTTGGCGGATGGATTGATAAAAGAGCTGTAAAGCCGATAAAAGAGGCCGATCTTGTTATTATTCCAATGATAAATACAGAAATGAATAATGAGGTGTCCATTAATAGTATAAATCAAGTAAAACAGTTTAATGATAATATCATGTTAATAGTCAATAAAAGCAGAAAAAATGATTTTGAATATATTAAGAATGATGTTATAAAAACATATTTTCCTGATGATGATTTTCCAATGTTTGAAATTATGGATACTACGGCATTTGAACAAATGGTAAAAAGAAAAATGTCAATACATGATATTGTAGAATCAGATCCTCTTTTAAAATATAATTACAGAAAAGTTAACGGACAATTTGACAAAATATTAGATTTTATTAATAACCTATAAATAATATGAGTTTAAAAGATATAAAACAACAACAGATTACATTATTGAATGAGAATTTGTTTGAAAAGGAACAAAAAAATGAAAAAAATAATAGAAAAACTAGATTAAAAAAAGAAGAAGAAAAACAAAAGCATTGTGTTTCTATGTATTTTACAGATTCTGAATATAATGAATTGTTAAATGCAAAGGGAGATGTTTCACAATCTTTATTTTGTAAAAAAATTGTACTTTCTTTAATTAATAAATAATTTATTTAAAGTAAATAATTTAAATAAATTAAAAAATGTGAATAAATTAAATAAATTAAATAAAGTATTTAAAGTGTTTAAATTATTTACTTTAAAAAATGTAAAGGTAAATATGACTGATAAAGAAGAAAAAGAAAAGAAATATATTGATTTTAAAAAGACTAAACCGGAACAGCTGGATCTATTTTCGTTTAATAATATTTATATTGATAAACGGGAACAATATTCAAACACGGTGGAACTTTATGATATAATTCCAAAATATATTCATGACGATGTTGAACGATACAGAACAAAAGAGGGGTTGTTAAAACCTATTACTAGAAATTTTAAATTCAGAAAACAGGATATGATTTTAAACGTATCCCCAGCCTATATATTTGATAAAGAAAAGGCTTATTTTCCATCTCAAAGAGAAGAGATTATTGAAGATGTCTTAAGAAAGTTTGCAACCGATTGTGAACGTAATGAATTTTTAGATGATAGATTATCAGTAAAATTTTCTTTATATGATCTATGGAAAGAACTTAAAAAAATAAAGCATGAATATAATTATTCACAGATAAGAGAATCGCTAGAAATTTTATCTAAAACAAATATAGAGATAAAAAGCGTTGATGGCGAAATTTCATTTTCTTCCAACATGTTTGAAACATTCGGACAGGTAAACGCCAACACTCCTAATGAAGATAGCAAAACAAAAAATAATGATACAGAAGAATATAACAAAAATGTTATATATTTTGTTCGTTTTAATAGTCTTGTATCTGAAAGCATTAAAAATAAAACGTGGCGTGTTATAAATTATGAGCAATGTATGAAATATAGAAAAGCTATAAGCCGATGGCTTCATAAACGTATTTCTCATATGTTTTTAGTCGGCAATATAGAAACACCTTTCAATATATTGTTGTCCACCATAATAAGAGATAGCGGAATGAAAGAGTATGACCTTATAAGCGGCAATATTAGACAGGTTGAAGAATGTATTAAAGAAATGATTAAAATTGGTTCTATTGATAGGTATGAGATTGAAAAGGTATTTTCCGAAACTAAAAAAAATAAAATTGAAGATGTAAAATTCTATCTATGGGTATCTCAATCATTTTATAATGATATTCAACTTGGATTTTTAGCGTTGCAGGATCACAGTAAAATAAAACAAATTCAAGATACTGCAAAAAATAATAACAATATAGACATAAATAATCCAGCTGAGGATGAAAATAAAACAAATGATAATCTTAAAGAGGAAATAAAATTTTTACTAGAAAAAGTCAATATTTCCGAAAAAGATATTAAAAAAATATTATCATCAAAAAAGAATGAAGCAAAATTACAACAGATAAAGCAAAATATAGAAGTGGCAGTTGAATATATTAAGAAAGAATCAGAAGAAAATATCAATTGCAATAATTTAGCAATTATTCTTTCAAGCATAAAAGATAATTGGGAAAATTCTGAAAATATTAAGCAGGGCTGCAGTGATGAAAAAATAAATTCCGATTATGAAAAAGAGGCACGAATAAATAAAATAATATCAGAAATAAAAAATAAGGATTTTAAAAAAATATCAATTAATTTAATTAAATATTTTGGCGATGATGTTTATATTGCCTGGCTATCAAAATTAAATTATGTTTCAATGAATGATGGCATATTGACTTTATCCTGCGACAATTTATTCGTAGTAGACAACATAAAAAGAAATTATCTAAATGGCGTTTATAAAAAAGAAAATGGAGAAAAAGTTTTATTAAGAAAAGGAATTAAAGAAATAGTGCAGGAAACAGTAAATGGCATCAAAAAAATTGAGATAAAGTAATTTGCCATTAGTAACCATATTTTTATACTGCCATTTGTTGAAAACTATATTAAATTTTATTTGAAAAATAAAATGTTTTTTATGGAAAATACAACAAATTTAAAGCTTCCTTTATTGATACCAAATCAATCTCAAAAGGAAATCACACATAATGAGGCATTAATTATAATTGATAACATTTTACAAAATGGTGTTATAGATAAGGATTTAACAACTCCACCAACAGAACCTAACAATAATGATATTTATATAGTTGGAAATGACGCAACTGGTGATTGGGAAAACAAAGACAAACAAATAGCTTTTTATGACAATGGCTGGAGGTTTATTGAACCAAGAGAAGGGTTTATTTTTTGGGTTAATGATGAAGATAAGCTTTACACCTATAATGGCACAAACTGGACTGAAACAGTCGCGGGAAGTGGAGGCGGAAACGGAAGCGGCGATATTAGTGAGTTAAATGACTTAACAGATGTTTCAATTACTTCTGCTAGTAATTTTGATGTTTTGCAACACAACGGCACAAATTTTATAAATACAAAATCTCTGCAGCAATTGTCAATGGTTGGCATAAATATAGAAGCTGATACAACAAATAAATTAAGCATAAAAAGTGATGCTGTATTGTTTGATAAAGAAACTTCTGACATACAAATAAAAGCAAATAAAGCAACTTCAACAGATACAGCAAGCTATTTATTTCAAACTGGATACAGCGGAAGAGCTGAATTTGGACTAACTGGAAGCGATGATTTTACATTAAAAGTTTCAAATGATGGAACGAGTTGGAATGAATCTTTTAAAGTAGATAATGCAAATGGAAATATAGACTTTAAGGGTAAATTAACCAACAATTCAAAAAGTTTTATGAATTTGCCAACCTTATCTGCTGGAGTTGGGCAAACATTAGCTTTGGAATCGCCAACAAGTTTTGCGTTATATTTGCCATCTGGTGGCACTTGGCTTGTTCTTTCAACATTTTGCGTAAATTCTGGAACAGCTGCGCTTTATAATTTTAGTCAGGATGATAATGTTGCAACTGTTGGTCCTATAATGCCCGGTGGAAGTTTGATAAGAAATGCGAAAGAAGGATATTTAAATAAAGCTATAGTTATAAGAATCCAATAATTTAAGGTTATATATGAACAGAAAAAATCTAGATGGAAGTTTTAATATTACTATTAATGGTTTGCCATATAATACAATAGAAGGTGATAAATACTACAATGAAACATTAAGTTTATATAATTCGAATCCAGAACTATTTGAATTAGAACAGGTTCCGGAAATAAAACAATTAACATATAGCGAGTTAAGAAGAAATGAATATGGAAATATAGGAGAGCAACTTGACATGATTTATTGGGATAAAATCAATAACACAAATAATTGGATTAATAAAATTACAGAAATAAAAAATAAATATCCAAAAAAATAGTTTTTAAAATCTAAAATATATAAATGGAATAAATCCCACAGAGATTATTTCACCAATTGATAAAAACAATAATAATATCATAATTAATACTTGTAAAAATGTAATATAAAGTTTAGTTTGATTTTTAGTAATTAAATTTGAAAAAACTGTTGAAAATTTAAACGCACCAATGAAAGAAAATATAATAGATAAAATAAATATAAAAATAAATCTATAGTCAAGATCAAGTCTTGCTAATAAACTATAGCTTTCAGCATTAATTACAAAACTATTGAATGTAAACATTTTTTTTAAAAATAAAAATGCAGACAATAGTGTATTACTTCTAAAAATAACCCAACCTATATTTATTAAGATAAACGTTAAAATGATACTTAATGTTTTACCAATTTTTTCAAACCATTTTAATAAAAATAGTCTTTCTAAAATTAAAAAGATTCCATTATAAATACCCCATACTAAAAATGTCCAATTTGCGCCATGCCAAATACCTGAAAAAACAAAAACAGTAAACAAGTTTATTAAAGTTCTATTTTTGCCCTTTCTATTGCCGCCCAATGGTATATATAAATAATCTTTCATCCAAGTGCCCAAAGTTATGTGCCACCTTCTCCAAAATTCTGTTATACTTTGAGAAATATATGGAAAATCAAAATTTTCTGGAAAATTAAAACCCATCATTTTTGCAAGCCCTATAGCCATATCAGTATAGGCGGAAAAATCAAAATATATTTGAAGAGTATAGCAAATAATACCAAACCAAGCTAAAGATGTTGATATATTTGAAATATCGCTTGAAAATATTATATCAGCATTTTTTCCAAGCACGTTTGCGATTAAAACTTTTTTTGATAATCCAATTATAAATCTAAATAATCCTAAAAATATATTATCTATATTTATTTCATTTTTTCTATTCAAAATTTGAGGATATATTTCCTTAAATTTTGTAATTGGACCGGATATTATTTTAGGAAAACAAAAAATAAACAATAAATAATCACTAAAATGTTTTGGAACATCAACTTCTTTTCTATGTATGTCTATTAAGTAGCTAATTTTTTGAAATGTTAAAAAAGATATCCCAAGAGGCGCGAATATTTTTGTCCAATTTAATTGATTAATATTATAGGCACTTAACAAAATATTTATATTATCAACAAAAAAGTTCATATATTTAAAATAGCCTAATAGAAATATGTTTAATAACAAACCAATAGCTAAATATTTTTTTGATTTATCTATTTTTTTAGAAAGAAAGTAATCTATGAAACAAGATATTAATAGAATGATTATAAAATTTGATCCTCCCCATATATAGAAAAATATACTACCTAGTAAGGCGAAATAATTTTTAAATTTATTAGGCGATATAAAATAACAAAAAAAGAACAATGGAAAAAAATAAAATAAAAAAATTATACTTGTAAATAACATGGCATTTAGAAATTATTTATAACATCATCAAAAAACTTATACATACTATTATTTAGTATTTGTGGCGTTGTATGTAAAAAAATTATTAATTCTTTATTCTTTATATAATTCATTTTTTCTTTTACATCTAATTCCAAAGCTTCAATTTTAAATACATTATTTTCGTCATAAAAATATCTGTTAGAATAATATGACCAATTAATATTTTGCAAATCAACATTAAAATAGTCATATATGTTTAAATTAGAAGACATAATATCCAAAAAACTATCGCCTATCATTAGCAACTTCGGTTTATAACCGTTGTTTTTATTTTCTTTTAATTGCGGATATAATATCTCATCAGATAAATTTTTATTCTGTATGCCGAGTAAATAGGCTAAATCAAAATCGCTACCTAAAGGAATTTTAGAATTAGTATATGAAAATTCTATATCATTAAATTTTTTATTATACAAGTTTTCTAGATATGGAATAAGTTTATTTTGCATAAAATATGCAAAACCGTAGCTTGTCCAATGTATGCCATATTTTGGAAATAGTTTTTCATTGTTGTTATTAAATACATATGCCCCCATAGCTTTATTCATTTTATCTTTGAGAGATAAAAAATATTCATTTGCATCAACAAAATTAATATTTGTTTTTTTAATTTCATCTATAAAAATCTGATATTTTCTATTGTCATTACAGTTATTTTTAAATTTATATGGTATATATTCTTCGTAAAAATCTGCTTTATTTGGGGCTAAAACATAAACAAAATTAATATTTTTTGATTTAAGAATGTTTTGAACTTTTTCAATTTTCTCTACCCATTCTTTTATTTTTTCTCTTTCTAAACTATCATTTAAACAAAACTTTTCAATAAGATATACATCAGAAAAGAGAAATTTATTTTTTCCTATTATTATTCCAGTATTAGTATGGTTGAATATCTTAAAATTTAATAGATTATTTAAATTTACTATATTTTTTGCGAATATATCACTATTTTTAATTTTTAATTCTGTATAATTTTGAAATTTATTATTTATAAAATTTTGTAAATTTAGCTCTATTTTTTCAAGTTGTTTTTCTGTTCCTCTTGTTGATATTTCATTTTTTGAAAAAAATATATATTTTATTGTTATATATAAGAGAAAAGCAAAAGTTAAAAAAATAACAATTAATTTAGCATTTTTGTTTACTAACAAGTAAATTTTGCTAGATTTTAATTTATGCATTAAAAAATTAACTACATTAAATATGTCATATTAAATATAATTTTATATATAATTTGTCAACTTTTAATTAACATTGTTAGCGTTATTTTTTATTTAAATATTGTATTATAAATAAATGTATATAATTATTTTTTCTTAAATATATAAAAATCAGCAAAAGATGTATTGGCTTGATCATCTTTATCAAATGGATATTTATTTGGTATGAATTTATATAATTTCCATTGTTTTTGATTTTTATCTATCCAATCAGTGAATTTTCGGTGTCTTACATGAGTGCACCATTCTTGGTTTTTATTAGAAGAATAAATAATGACAAACTTATTTGAAGCTTTAAAAATATTATCCATATATAATTCAAATACTTCATCCTCTATAAGATGGTATATTACGTCTAGAGACAAAACTAAATCGGCTTTTTCGTTTTTAAATTCTGTTGTATGTTTAAATATTTTTGTATTGTCATCTTTAAATTTGTTCTTACACAGATTTAATACAGTTTCAGACACATCAAAACCAATATAGTTTTTAAAATTAAACAATGATAATTGATTGCCATCACCGCATCCAAATTCAATTATTGTTTCTATATTGTTCTTCTTCACAAAGTCATTTATAATTTCAGCTTTAAATTCCGCTAGTCTATTATAGCTTCCAGCCCCGGAATTGCCATTGGTTTTATATCTATTTTCCCAATATTCAACAGAATTGAAATTGTTTTTTAAACAATCATTTTTTTTATGACCGCCTTTTTTATATACTACTAATAAGTCCAAACTATTATCAATATTCTCATCGGTAGTAAAAAAATTATTTGTAGAGTATTTTGTTAAATAATCTATTGATTTTATAAAATTTTCATCAATATCTTTTATTTTTTCATATAATGTAAATCTTGAACTTTTAACTCTATTAAATTCAATATTTAATATTTCGTCATTAGCGGTTATACCTAATAGTGAATAGTTTGAAATTACTTTATCCAAATCATCTCTTAATTGTTTGCTATTGTATTCCCTTAAATGAAAACGATTCCAAGGTTTTTGATCTTCAGATAGACGATATGTTCTTGATGGCGTTGTTATAATAAGAGTGCCAGATGGTTTTAAGACTCTAATCATATTTTTTAAATATAACTCTACGTCTTTTACATGTTCTATTACTTGAAATGAAATAATGACGTCAAAAGTATTATCTTTATAATCTAAATTAACTCCATCATAATAATAAAATTTTAAATTTTTTTCTTTTATATTTTTTCTATTTTCAGATATACAACCTATAGATACATCTAACGCTTCAATATTCTTACAAAAATTGCTTAAATATTTACTGCCATAACCAGAACCGCAACCAAATTCTAAAACATTACTATTTTTATTTATAAATTTAGCAGCATATTCATATGCAAATTGATGTTTTAAATATAAAATATAATTATAAATATCATTTTTATAAAATTCAGGATTTAGTCTTTCGCCTGTTATATTTTTATTAAAATCTATTAATTTGTCAATCAACTCATCAAAATAATGCTTAAATATATTATTCATATATTCTGTATTTTTATTTTGAGAGTTATTTATTTTCCCCAATATAAAATCGTTATTTCTACATAGTTCTCTTTCTATATTTGTATAGATCATATATTTTTGATTATTCTTCACAACATTAATTTTTGTGCCATTTAATACTGCCATTGCCCAGAACCATATATCATCAGCTGTTGGTGATAATTTTTCAAATAATTTAGTATTGACAACATCTTTATATAAAGAATTTGGCGGATATAAAATACCACCGCAACCAGTTGCAAAATTTTTAAAAGATGGCTCAACGTTGGAAATACAATATTGCCAATTTCCGTAATTTATATCAATATCGCCAGAGTCTTCATCAATTTTGATTAAATGCGCCCTATGGCAATGAATCATATCAGGATTTTGCAAATATTCATTATACAGCGTCTCCAACCAATTTTCTCTATAATAGATATCATCATCAACTGTCACAATAACTGCCTCCGAATATTTTTGTAAAGCTGGTATTAATTTCTTATATGATTTTAAATCTTCACACCATTCTATGCTTAATCCATTGCCCTTTAATTTTAAAACATCTTTAGGCAAATCTTTTTCCTTATTTGGAAATTGTGAATCTGCTAGCCACAAAATTATTTTATTCGGTTTTAATGTTTGATTTAATAGAGAATAAAGCGTATATTTAACATCATGCATTCTTTCTGGAAAAGATGTTAAAGATATAATTATATTTTTCTCTCTTTTTTCATTGGTTATTCCAGTCCCTTTAAATTTTTTTATTTGCTTGTCTAAATATTTGTTATTTGTATAGAGACAATCACTTTCTTCATCAATTAATAAGTATGGTGGTAATAATTTTTTAATAACAATAAACCCAGTATCATCGCTTTCATCTTCATGTGATTTTATTGACATATTTTTTATATCTTTTTTAGACAACCCGATATCTTTATTAGTTATAACTTCAATGTTATATGATGAATCTTTCAATTTATCATAAAAATCAGTTCCATACAGTCTAACGTGATCACATTGATGAAAATATTTTGTTCTTTCTTCTGGCGTTGTTATGTTGTCATTAAAATAGCTTAGATTATGTTTATCATATGGAAATGATGCAATTATAATACCATTATCTTTAAGAACTCTTAAATTTTCTTTTATAAAATCTTTATCGTTTGGTACATGCTCCAAGACATGATTGTGTAATATAATATCAAAAGTTTTATCTTTAAAAGACAAATGCATTCCATCTTCCTTTTTTATATTTTTTGCAAATGAATAATTTTCTGGACACAAATCAACACAAGTATATTCAATCATTTCATTATTTGAAAAAATATTATAAAGACATTTTTCTGGAGCAAAATGTAATATTTTTATTTTTTGTTTAGGGTTAAATAAATTATATTTTCTATATAAAAAATATAAAAATCTATGACGTTCTAAGGAACCACAATTTGGGCAAAGAACGTGTTCTCTTGTAATTGGTCGTATTGATAAAAAATTGTTATAACTATTACAATATGGACAATATTGTAACTTTTTTAAATATTTTTCTCTAAAATGCTGCCTATTTTTTTGTTTAGGGATAAAGCAGCATACTAAATTGACCATTAGTTTTAAAGCTTTATTTTCATGTATTTTTTTATTATTTTTACAATGCTTTATTCTAAAATGATGTCTGTTTTTCTTTTTTATGATAAAACAACAGGCTAAATTGCAAAACCATTTTGGATATTTTTTCTTTTCTTTTAAAGTATAAATTTCATTCTCTAAGATTAAAGTTTTATTTTTTAATATTTCAATTTCATTATTTAATGCTATATTTTTATTTTCCAATGCATTAATGCTATTGATTAAATGACTTTTTTCTTTTTGTATTATAATGTCAGACATTTTTAATATATCATCATTATCAGCATATTTCCAAAATAATGCAAAATATTTTTCTGTGTTAATAGTATGCCAAGGTTTTAAACCGCCAGCAATATGAAAAATTACTACATTTTTTTCATATTCTTTTAAATTATTTTTAATAGAAGATGGCAATGCTATATTTACTTCATCAAGACTATAAACAACAAAATAATTATAGATTAATGGCAAATATTTGACTTTCTCTTCAAAACCAACGTTGAGAGCGTCTTGATCCATAAAAACAACAGAATTTGTTTCTATTTCCTTTCTTTTTAAAGTAATTAACTTTTCACTAATTTTATCATCTCTCATCTTTTTTAAGTTTAAAAGCATTACGCCACTATTAAAATAATTTTTATGACCAATTCTATTATGAGCATTTTGAAAATACATCATAGCATAATCTGGAATTACACCGGCATACGCATCTTCTATATTTGTATTATAAAATTCCGATAAATCTTTTTCAATAACTGTATCACCATCAATATACAGACATTTATCAAGATCTGTTAATATATCGGCTAATTGAAATTTAAACAACGCAGCAGGTGTAACATAAGCCGGCATATTAATATCTTTGTATATGTTATCTCTGTTTACTAAATTAATTACAACTTTACCATTATCTAAATTTTCAAGTGATTTTAGAAGATTACAATTGTTTTTACTTACTTCTATACAAATAATATTTATATTATATTTAGTGTTTTTGTTTTTATTTTCAATTATAGATTTTACTGCAATTTTTGTCGGAAAAACATATTTGTCATCAGTTATAAAGACTAAATTTATCATTATATTTTTTTTACATTTTATTACTTATAATGTAATAATAAGTTTTTATTAGTCAATAATATTTATATAGTAAGAGAAATAATCAATTTCTTACTACATAAGTATTATTAATTTTTTTTATTTGCTATCTTTAAACAATTTTAAATAGTCTTTTGCTATATCTTCCCAAGTTCTTTTTGTGTAATAAGATATAATGTCTTTTTGTTTTTCTGTATGTTTTTTTGGATTGTTTAGAACATCCTTTATTTTTTTAACTAAATCTTTATAGTCGTCAGGCTCAAACCAATTTAAATCAGCAGTTTCAAAATTAAGGCCAACACTTTCAAGACTTTCTTTAACGCCAAGACATTTAGAGCAAATAACTGGAATATTGCCAATAGATAATGCTTCTAAAGCTTGGCCAGGCATGCCAAGTCCCTCAATTTTCGTTGTGATAACTGATAAAGTTGAATATTTATATAAAGCATATACATCTTCTTCAGGTATCATACCAATCTCTAAGATTAAGTCGTTTATATTGCTTTTATTCACAAAATCTAAATCTGGTGGATATGAATCAATACGACCAGTAGTAACCAATTTTACAATTATACCATCTTTTTTTAATTCATTTAAAGCCTTCAATAAAACTATAAAATTTTTATTTGGTCTATTTTGTGTTGGATAGAATATGTAATTTCCCTTAATGTTATATTTTTTTCTAACTTTAATTTCATCTAATATATCATGTTTTTGAAAATTTTTTATCATTGAAGGAAATGTAATGATACTAACATTATCTTTTTTGATATTTGTATATTTTAAGATTTCCTCATCCCTTGTAAATTTGTTGGATGTGATAAATTTTGTATTAAGTTTAGCATACTGATTTAAATTATTTATAGTTTTTTTATTTATTTCAGCAATATTTGGTATTAAAGGAATAAATAAAGTTTCTATTTCAGGTATCATTTCTAATAAATCATGAATTTGCAAAAATTTAGGACAAGAAAAATATTGACCAGATGTTAGATTCTTAGCTGGGATATAGCAATAAGAAGCTTTAGAGCATTTTTCTATAGATTTTTTCAACAATTCTTCACTAGAAAAATAAGTTACTTTGCGTTCAAGCAATTTATTTTTCATTTTTTGTTTTTTTCTTTTAAATTTCTCATTTTTAGTTAAGAAATAAGCAAATTTCAAAAAAGCACTTCTTAAATGATATTTTATTTTCTTTTTTTTATAAGTAGTTTCAAAGTAGGATTTAATACTATATAACATTTCATCACAAAATACTATTCTGTTTTTATATTTTTCTATTAAATCTCTAAAAATTTCTTTAAACGTTAAAATGTTAAAAGAATAGTGCCATATTTCTAATTTTAGATTTTTATTTTCTCTCAATAGAGCATCTAGTA
Source organism: uncultured Rickettsiales bacterium (assembly GCA_944392625.1). GTDB lineage: Bacteria > Pseudomonadota > Alphaproteobacteria > Rickettsiales > UBA1997 > CALXSC01. The sequence continues at coordinate 6,564 of CALXXG010000076.1, read as the reverse complement.
TATTTCTTGTATAAACTATAATACCTTCACGGGCAAAATTTTTGTCTAAACAACAATTATAACTTAAATCTATGGCTAGAAACTCTTTATTCTTATAGTCTTTTAAATATTTTTTAAAAATATCAAGATATTGTTTTCCGACATCTTTCCAAGTGTATTTGTTCATAGCAGCCAATGAATCTTTTACATTTTTTTCAGCAATTTTAGGATTATCTAATAAATATAATATTGCTCTTGCTATATCAGAAGAATTTCTTGGATCAAATATTTCAGCTTTAACTCCAATGTATTTCATTTGATCCATAAATGGTTCAATATTGCTCATGGCAACAGGAACTCCAAGTTGCCAAGCATCCAATCCGCTACCATTTCCAGCTTCACACAATGAAGAATTTACAACAATTTTTGCACCTTGCATAAGCATTGAAAATTCTTCATTGCTTAAAAGTCCAAATGATTTTACATCAAAATCTTTACTATCAGGATCAGTATGATCCATATAATATGGTGTATTAATTTTACCAATTATATTATTATTTCCATATCCAGAAATTATTAATTTTAAATTTGGATATTTTTGTTTAACATAATACCAAGCGCCTAAAAGATTTCCCAGGTTTTTATGTGGCATGTTATTTGAAGCAAACAAAACATAATCATAATTAATGTCTTTATTCTTTAAAAATTCTTTTAAATCATTGTTTGATTTTTTAGTATAATCATTTAGCGTTGATAGATATACAACACTTGGTTTATATAAACTATTAGGAAAAACCCTATTAAATTCATTTTTAATATAATTGCTGGACACTATTGGAATCGCATTATTAAAAATAAAAGAATTATGATAATATAAATTATCATTATACATATTCTTATCATAAAGACCAACACCATCGAGACCAAAGCTATGTGTATAAATAAAATCATGAGGAATAAAAAATATTGGTCTATCAATATTTGAACATTTTATACCATATGGCCAGCTATAAAAAATAACATCATAATCTTCTAAATTTCTTATAAATAGATTATCTTCTCCATTTATTTGATTATCATTTACTGCAGTAAATGATATTCCATTTTGCTTTAATTTATCAATTTCTAATATAGAGTTATCATTATTTTCAATTTTACAAAAGACATTTATAACAGTAGATGCAGATACCTGTTTCATACCTATTAATAAATTATATAAATATCTAAAACCGCCTGTAGATAATGCTGGATAAATAACTGCTATTTTCATTTTTTTTATTTCTTTATTATTAAATATGGATAAATATTTTTTTGCTACATCATCCCAAGTATAATTTTCAATGATTGCTTTTTTATTATGCTCTATAATTTTCAAATATTTATCTGGATTTTCTTTTATATCTATAATTTTATCTGCAAATTCATTTGCGTTAAATGGTGAAGCAAATTCGGTTTTAACTCCAAATAACTCAGCATATTCTCTTAATACTGGTATATCAGATATAACAGTTGGAGTTCCAAATACCCATGCATCACTTGCTGGGCCACAACCACCTTCTGCAAAAGTTGTGGTGATTAAGCATATAGCATTTTTAATCAAAATATATAATTCTTTATCGCTTATAATACCTAAACCACGAATATCAGAAAAATTATTATTTACTTTATTAATATGTGTATTTTGAATATTGCCATTAATACTTTCTGTATCATATCCACATAAAACACATATAATATCAGAATATTTTTTTCTTATAATTTCTGTTATCCCAATACATAATTGAACATTTTTATGTGGTGAAGTACTAGCTGGATAAATAAAATATTTTTTACTTTTTAAATTAAATTTTGATAAAACTTTATTTTCTTCTTCTTTTGAATATTCTATTTTATTTGAAAAGCATGCCCAATGAATAACATATGGTTCTTTTATAATATTAAAAAAATTTAAAAAATCGTTTTTTCCATAGTTAGATAAAGTTATTGGTATACCGCCATTCTCTAAAAAAGATAACAGATTTAATTTTATACTTGAAGAATCAATAAAAACATAACCAAACTTATATAATATTGTTAAATCATGGACTAAAAAATAAAATGGAATTTTAATATTTTTAGGACAGAAGCAAAAAAATGGCCAAAAAAATAAAGCAACATCAAATGTATTTAACCTTTCGGATAAATTGTCCCAATTATAATCATTAATATTTATTTCTTCAATTTTAATTCCATTTTGTTTTAATGAGTTTATAATATCAATATTTGAATTAATACAAGAATTTGAAACTTGATCTTTTGTATCAATAAATAAAGTTATGTCATTATTTTTGATTGATAACAATAATCTATATAAAACTCTATACCCGCCAATAGAAAACCTTTGTGCTACTACAGCTATTTTCATTCTAACTCCTTAATTTTTTTAGCTGGACAACCAACGTATATACCCGATTCATCAATATTTTTAATAATAACAGCTCCAGCACCTATTATAACATTATCGCAAATAGTAATACTGTCTTTTATTACAGCACCAGCACCAATAAAAACATTTGATCCAACTTTAACTTTTCCACATAATGTGGCATTAACAGATACATGGGTAAAATCGCCAATAAAAACCTCATGATCTAAAACAGCATGTGTATTTATTATGCAACCTTTTCCAACTTTAACACTTGGACCTAAGTGAACATTGTTGGCAATAAAGGTTCCATTTCCTACTTCACTATCATAACCCAAATAGGCATTTTTAGAAATTAAAGATATAATGTATTCTTGATACTCATTATATAAATTTTCTCTAAGTTTATTATCTCCAATTCCTAAAATAATATTTTCTTTAGTTTTAGTTATGGAAAAATCTTTCAAAACTGGGAAATTATAAATTTTTTCACCATCCCTTGCATTTTTATCTAAAAAAGTAATACTGGAGGTTCTATCATTTGATAGAATAATATCAGCAATACTTCTAGCATGTCCACCACACCCTAAAACTATATAGTCATTCATAATATTTATTATTTATTGAAAAATTTTTTAATAATTTCACAAATATTTTTTACATCTTGCTCTTTCAATGCTGGATAGCTTGGCAAATTCATACCCCTTAAAGCAATATCTTCTGCTACTTTATGTTTTTCATATCTGCTAGAATAAATAGGCATTGTATGAATTGGATAAAAGGTTGGTCTTGATTCAATTCCGTTTTCTTTTAGAAACTCTCTAAGACTGTCTCTAATGTTTGAATTTTCACACAGGATTGAACACATCCAATAGGTATGTTTTACATCGCCAATCTGCTTATGAAATACAATAGGCAAACCTTTTAAATTTTCCTGATACCATTTTGCAACATTTTGTTTCATATCAATAAACTTTTCAACCTGCTCTAATTGTGCTAAGCCAATAGCAGCTTGAATATTTGTCATTCTATAATTGAAACCAACGGCATCATGCCAATATTCTCTATATTTTGCAAGACCTTGGTTTTTTAAATTTCCGGCTCTTTCGGCCAATACTTTATCATTTGTTAAAACCATACCACCTTCACCACAGGTTATAGTTTTATTGCCAAAAAATGAAAATGTATTAATATCTCCGAAACTTCCAACTTTTCTGCCTTTGTATTCACTGCCAATAGCTTCTGCGCAATCTTCAATTACAAATATATTGTGTTTTTTAGCTATTTCCATAATTCTATCCATATCACAAGGATGACCATATAAATGGACTACAATAATAGCTTTTGTTCTATCTGTAATTTTTCTTTCTATATCATCTGGATCCATTTGCCACGTGGATTCTAAACTATCAATAAATACTGGTTTTGCACCAACATACAATATAGGATTTGCTGAAGCAATATAGGTAAATGTAGGAACTATTACTTCATCACCTTTCGTAATTCCTAAAGCAACTAAAGCTAAGTGTATAGCAACAGTTCCATTACAAACAGCAACAGCATGATTTACGCCAATATATTCAGCAAATTTATTTTCAAATTCATTGACAAACTTTCCTTTTGAAGAAATCCAAGAGGTATCTAAACATTCGTTTACATATTTCTTTTCGTTTCCTGTTAAACTTGGTTGATATACTGGATATTTTAACATTTTACTATAACCTATTATTTTTTAATAATTTCAAAATCTGATTTAAACATCATATTAGCTAGCTCTTCTAGTTGAACTTTTGGCTTCCAGCCCAATATTTTTTCAGCCTTTTCAGGATTGCCAATTAATAGGTCAACCTCACAAGGCCTATAAAATTTTGGATTAACTTTTACAATTGTTTTTCCAGATTTTTTATCAATGCCAATAGTGTTTTCATTTTCGCCTTGCCATTCTATATCATAACCCGCTATTTTACTAACTAGCTCAACAAAATATTTAATTGTGAAGGTTTTTCCTGTAGCTAAAACATAATCATCTGGCGTTTCATGCTGCATCATCATATACATACCCTCAACATAATCTCCTGCAAAACCCCAATCTCTTTTACTATCTAAATTTCCCAATTCTAAAACTTCTTGATTACCTAATTTAATATTCGCAAAAGCCATAGTAATTTTTCTTGTAACAAATTCCGTACCTCTTAATGGAGACTCGTGATTAAATAAAATGCCATTGCAACCGAAAAAACCATAGCTTTCTCTATAATTTTTATTTATCCAATGAGCATGCAATTTAGCAACACCGTATGGACTTCTAGGATAAAATGGTGTTTTTTCAGTTTGTGGAACTTCTTGCACTTTACCAAACATTTCACTTGTAGAAGCTTGATAAAATTTAATTTCTGGATTAACTTGTCTAATAGCTTCTAAAATATATACAACGCCCATTGCATCAACTAAAGTTGTATAAATTGGTTGTTCAAAAGATACAGCAACAAAAGACTGCGCAGCCAAATTATAAATTTCGTCAGGATTATATTTTTCTATTACTCTTTGAATATTTGATTGCTCCAATAATTCAAAATCTATAATTTCAACTTCACCGCTAATTCCTAAATATTTATGCCTCCAGTCGCTACCAGAACCATTTCTTCTTGTAGCGCCATAGACTTTATATCCTTTTTCTAATAATAGTTTTGATAAATAGGATCCATCTTGACCCATAACTCCTGTAATTAACGCTTTCTTCATATATTTATATCTTTATTTTATCATTTAATTTAAATATTCATTAACAATATTGTCAACTGTTTTTTTCCAACTGAAATTTTTAGATTGTTTGAAACCATTTTCTATTAATTTGTTTCTAACAGTATTATTAAAATATATATCATATATTGCTTTCTCAAGTTCCTCTATTTTAATTGGATTTATGCCAATTGCAGCATCTCCATATACTTCTGGTAACGAAGTTGTGTTTGAAGAAATAACCGGAACGCCACATTGCATTGCCTCTAAAACTGGTAATCCAAAACCTTCTAACAAACTTGGAAAAATAAACATAAATGCTGAGTTATATATCATATTTATATCTTTGTCGTCAATAAAACCCGTTAAAATAATTTTATCTTTATATTTCTCCGCATTTGAAATACTATTAAACATCTCGTCCATAAGCCAACCTTTAGGTCCAGCCAATACTAAATTTAGATCAATTATGTCTGGATTTTTTTCAAGAAAATCAATAAAACTTTCAATCAAAAATGCTAAATTTTTTCTTTTATTTAAAGAACATAAGCTTAAAATATACTTTTGATCTGTTGGTATATGATATTTTGCTAAAATATTATTTTTTTCATTTTCATCAAGATTTTTTATTTTATAATATTTATCAAAATCAGCGGCCAATGGAATCAAAACAATTTTATAATCTCTAAATTTTGGAAATAATGTTAAAAATTCATTTTTAGAATATTCTGAAGGAATAAAAATGGTTGTATCATTTGTTATTTTATTTATCTTTTTTAAAAAGCCATTCCTTATATTATCAAAAATTTTTTTATTTCCAGAAGCTATATACTCGGGATTTGTAAACGGTATTATATCATGAATAATAATAAATTTTTTTATTTTATTGTCTTTATTAATTTTTGTTGGTATAGCATCAAAAAATGATTGATAAATATCAAAGTTATCGTATTTTTTTAATGTAATTGATGGAACAACAAATTTAAAAATTTTTAATAAAATAATATTAGTTAATAATAAAATTTTTTTTAAAAAATTCTTTTCAGCTTTCTTCTTTTTCCTCAATATATATATTTTATTTTTAATAGAATTTTTAATTAATTCAAATTTAGAAAAAATATTACAATATTTTATATTTTTAAATTCTGGTAAATAGGTATTAATATGTTTTAAAAATGTCTTTTCATCATAATAGGAAAAAGCAAAAAAATTAAACTCATCACTATGATTATTTATTAATTCTTTTATTATACTATATTGAACATAATAAATACCAGTTTTAAAAGTATTATCATATTCAGCTTTTATTAGTAGATTAAAATCTAAAATAACATTCTTCATTACAATACATCCTCAAAGTGATTTTCTTTAATTTTTTCAATTATTTTTTTGACATTTTGTGATTTATCTTTCTTCATAATTAAAATTGTATCTTTTTCTTC
>CALXXG010000075.1 GCA_944392625.1 uncultured Rickettsiales bacterium | reverse complement strand
GTCAATAGAGTCTCCATCCATTTTTACTTTATATAACGTATTGTACCAATCTGAGAGAATACCTTTTATAGCTATTTCAGGAGTATTCCCTCCTTTTAACATATTTGGATTTTTAATTGTTTCTTTTATAAGGTTAGTAATCATTTCATTGTTATATTCGTTTTCAGTAAATTGGTCTGGGTCAACTAGTGTTTTAAAAGTTAAATTACGATTATGATACAATGCTAATAACTTTTCTACAAAAGCATCTTTTCGAAATGGAACATCTACATAAAATTCTAATCCATCGTCTATAACATTGTTTTGATTTACTATCGATGCAAATTTTTCATGTTCATTTTTATAAAAATTTATAGAATCAACCATTTGAGACAGTATAGCATTACATTCTTCTTCCTTTATTTTTAATATACTTTCCTTTTCGATAAAATCTTTTAATTTGTTTTTTTCTAACTGAATTTTTTGAGTAAGTTCAATAAGAATATTATTATTTTTTATTTTTTCTTCTAGTAATTTTATCGAATTTTTATTATTATTTAAGTCATTTGCAATAGTTTCGATTTTTTTATCTATAATTTCAAGTATTATTTTTTGTTGTTCTATCCATAAATTATCGGCATTATTAGTAATTTCATTTTGTTTATTTATAACTATATCAAAATATTCATTTTGAATATCAAAGTTTAATTCTTTTTTTGTAATAAGAGAACCAATTTCAGCAATTTTTATTTTAGTATATTCCAATTTTCTTTTATTTTGTTCTAAACTTTGAGTTTCATCTACCAAAGTATTATAATTTGTCAAATCTTCTTCTGAAAGATTTATCTCTTTTGAAATCAATGCTTTTTCTGTTTCTAATTTTTTAATTTCGTTTTTAATACCTAGTTGAGTGCCGATATTAGATAGTTTTAATTGTAAATCATTACAATCTTCGAGTTTTTTAAATAAATCAATTATAAGCTTTTCTAAAGCTACTTTATATGAATTTATATTTGTATTAAAAGTTTCTTGTGCACTATGGATTTCTTGTTTATCAAGCATTATATTGTGTATCCAAGTATCAATTTCTGTTTTTTCTTGTTCTTCATCTGATAATTTGTTTAAATATGTTTGAGGTATATATACAATTTTCCTTTTTTCTTCTGAGCCATCTTTCCAAAAAACACTTATGTTACTAACTTGCAAAGTTTTGTTTTTTGATTTTTCTAAGCATTTTTCAGCTTCTTCAGGATCTATTTTCATTGCTAAATTTTGTATTAATATTGATTTTCCAGTAGATTTTCCACCAATAATACATGTTAATTTGTCATTAAAATATATTGGATCCGATTGAAAACTTGAATCATTATATTCAACTCTATCAATAACAAAATAGTCTGGTTTACTGTTAGGCAAAGATTCGCAAATTCTAACTCTTTCTTCGGGTTCGTATTTTATTTGTTTTAAACCATTAAAAGTTGGGTCTGCTTTTATCCAACAATATCGTTTATTATTTGGTTCAAATATTTTTTCATTAGAATGAGCATCCGAGCCATGTATACATGGTTTTAAACTACCACATTCTTTTATAACTTTTTCAATTGGACAATTTTCTTTGCGCCCTAAAAAGTATTCTATATCTTTTGGATTTGCCGAAAATATTACATCTACAAATTGATATATAGATTGTCTTGTAGCCATTAATTGAGATCTATCATTAGAAAAATAATCTGAATGACAAGTGATACCACTAGCACCATCGTGAGAACTATTGGAAACACCAATAATTACGTTATCTCTTAAATCTTTATCTTTATCAAATACATTTTTTAAGTTAGAAAATGGCACAACAAAATTTTCTATCCCCATTATATAAGCAGAAAAATCATCTAAATTTTCGTTCATAGTCTTTCCTAACCTTATTAAATCCGGTTTTGTCGCATTAAAACTTGTTGATGCATAATCAAACTTTAATCTTGAGAAAAATCGACTTTCTACTTGTGATATGATATCAGGATTAAACAATATATGAATATTTACAGGCGAGTCTGAGGAAATTGGGCAAATACGTAATTCAACATTTGGAATTATTAGATTAACAGAGGATGGAATTTTATTTGATGCTATTACTTTTTTATAATTTCCAATAGATAAATAGTCAGTAATTCCTATCACTGCAATATTTTTTACAGAATTATTTGGATCTATATATCTATTAATATCATTATAAAAATTTTCCCATTTTTCATTAATAGTTGTTCCTTTATATTGATCATTTTTTACTGTTTCTGGCGTATGAATATGTAAATCCCATCTTCTCCACTCTGATCCTCTTGAAAAATTATTACTCATTTCTGTACTCCCTATAAAAAAATTATACAATAAATATAGATATTTCCCTTATTTATTATTAATTTTTAAGTCTTCGCAACAATTCGACAAACCTAACATGTTTATATTACAATATAAGTTGCAAAAGGAGGTTTGCAGGTGCCGACAAAAGAACAAGAAAAAAAGAATTACTATACTTCAAG
>CALXXG010000074.1 GCA_944392625.1 uncultured Rickettsiales bacterium | reverse complement strand
ATACAAATTTTAGTTCATATCTTTTTCATTACCTTTCTTATAAATATTTTTATTACTTTTTATTCTATATATTCATTTTTTGAAACAAAAATTTTCCATAATTTACAAGGTGCAAAATTGAGTATGAAAAAAATTAATTTCTTTAAGGAGGAGTAAAATTGAAATTTCTTTTTAGAGTGTCTTTTATTATTTCTTTTTTAACTATCGCTTTCTTTTTCTTAAAATTATTTTTATCCCCCATTTTTATATCTGAAAGTGTAATTTTTCCGTATAGTTTAAATCCATTTGATATTTGCATTAAACATCCAGTTGCATGGGAGTATATAAAAATTTTTTATATTTTTTTCTTTACTTTTTCTACAATTATTATTTCAAATTCTATTTTTAATTTATTTTTTAAAAATATTAAATTTTCAAAAAAAGAAAAAATTGAATCTGAAACAAATTCTCTTAATATTTATATTGGAAATGATGATAAAACTAATAAAAAAATATACTTACCTGAAAAAGGACTTTATCAAAATTTATTAATTACAGGAACAATTGGTAGTGGAAAAACATCTTCTGCAATGTACCCATTTACTAAACAATTAATTGGCTATAAAGCTGATGATATAAATAAAAAACTCGGAATGCTTATATTAGATGTTAAAGGAAATTTTTATAAGAAAGTAAAAGAATATTCGTATTTTTATAATAGAAAAAAAGATTTAATTATTATAGAATTAGGTTCAAATGTTAAATATAATCCATTAAATAAAAAATATTTAAAACCTAGTGTTTTAGCAAATAGACTAAAAACAGTATTAATGCTTTTTTCTACTAATAATTCAGATTCGTACTGGTTAGATAAATTGGAACAAACATTAATTGAAGCTATAAAATTATGCAGATTATATAATAATGGATATGTAACTTTTGAAGAATTGCATAAAATTATAAATGACGAATCTTATTTAAATAATAAATTAAAAATTTTAAAAATTGCATTTCAACATAATAAATTAAATGAAAAAAATATATACGATTTAAAAACTAGTATCGATTTTTTCTATAATGAATTTTTCAAATTAGATTCTAGAGTTTCTTCTATTATAAAATCTGAAATAAGTAGAATTACAAGTGTTTTTGTAAATGATTTAGATGTTTTAAAAACTTTTTGTCCACAGGAAAAAGAAATTTCTTTTAATGGTTTTTCAGATGTTATTCAAAATGGTAAAGTTGTTGTTTTAAATATGAATATTGCCCAATATAGAAATTTATCTAAAATTATTGCTACATATCTTAAATTAGATTTTCAATCTGAAGTAATTTATAATATTTCAAAAAAAAGAGCTAAACCTTGTGTATTTATAAGTGATGAATTTCATGAATATATAACTTGTTCAGATGCAGATTTTTTTGCACAAAGTAGAGAAGGAAAATGCATAAATATTGTAGCAACACAAAGTTATTCTTCTATATTAAACACTTTAAAAGACCCTACTGCAACAAGAACAGTTATACAAAATTTAGTAAATAAATTATGGTTTAGAACAGATGATATTTATACTATTGAAGATGCTCAAAAACAATTAGGTAAAGAAGATAAAACTAAAATTTCGAAAAGTATTTCTGAAAATGCAAAAGAAACAAAATATGATTACTTTATTAATTCATTAAAATCTACTGATTCTAATATTTCCGAAAGTATTAGTACTTATGTTCAAAATGATTTTATTTATTCTATAAATTTTTTTACACAACAATTAGAAAGTTTTTCATGCTTAGGATTTTTATCTAATGGTTCTAGTATATTTCCACCTTGTAAAATAAAATTAATACCCTATTTTAAACAAGATTACAAACAAGAAAAAAATCAAATTAATACTTTACAAAAACAAAAAAACACTACTTCTAAAAATTCAAACAATTATCAAAAAAAATTTTTAAAGAAAGGAGTTTAAGTATAATGTTATGTGTTCATTATACTAAAAAATTTTATGAAAAAATATAAAATTATTATTATTTTACTTTTATTTATTTTATTTTTATTTATAACTTTTGAAACATATGCTGCTGACCCAAAAATTGTTACAACAATAAAAAAGGCTTTTGAAAGAATAGAAGAATGGATTATTAAAATATCTACTCCTGCAGCAGCAGTAGCAGTTGGTACAGGTATTTTAATGAAAAAATTTAGTTTTGGAGATGAAGATAAAATTAGAATTGGAAAACGTTTAATACGCGGTTCTTTATTTTCGTATGCTTTTATTTTAGCAATAGATTTAATTTTATCTGCTATTAAAAGTCTTGTTGGAGTATAATATAAGGATGTGATTTTTTGGATGAAAATAATATTACTTTAATTATTGCTAATACTATTAATACTATTTTTTCTAATTTGTTTTCTTCTATAGATAATAGTATTTATGGTATATTAGATGATATTACTTTTATAAATACAGATATTATTAATAATTCTTTTTTAGAAAAAATTCTTGGAACTAGTACTTCAAATGGTATATTATTAATATGTAATTCTCTTATAATAGGATTTGTTCTATATTATATTGTTTCATTACTTTTTTCACATATTACACTTTCTAATACCAGTAGTCCATTACCATTCATTTTTAAATTAATTATATATACTATTATTATGAATTTTTCTCTTTATATTTGTGAATATATAATTGATATTAATTCAAATATTTCTATTGCCATTAGGCAAGTTGGAGAATCCTTATTTAATAAAAATATTTGTTTTTCTGGTTTAATTCAAGAATTAAATTCTGTAATATCTATTGAAAATGAAAATTTTAATATTTTTTCTATTGATGGATTAATTAAAAGTTTTATTACAATTGGATTATTTAATTTAGTATTAGTATATTCTTTTAGATATATTATGTTAAAAGTTCTAATATTATTATGTCCTTTTGCTATTTTAACATTAATAAATGAAAAAACATCTTATTTTTTTAAGGCATGGCTTAAAAGTTTTATTTCACTTTTATTTATACAAATTTTTATCTCTATAATTTTAGTTTTAATTTTTTCTCTTAATCTAACAGCTGAAGATTTATTTTCTAAATTATTATTAATTGGTTCTATTTATACTCTTATTAAAGCTAATAGTTTTGTGAGAGAATTAATAGGAGGTATATCTACAGATGTTGGTATTGGAATAAGAAATTTAAGAAGTTCTATTAGGTGATTTTATGAAATTTATTTTTCCACAAAATTATAATTTTAAAAGTAAATTATTAGGTTTTATTGATTATTCAACAGCTATATTAAATATTTTTTGGAATCTATTTATATATTGCTTAGTTAATTTATTATTTAGCACAACATACATAAAAATAGCAATTTATATTATTTGTTGTTTACCATTATTTATTATTAGTATAATTAGTTTTAGTCATGAAAATATTTTATATGTTATTTGTTATATTTTTAAATTTATAAAAAATAGAAAAATTTATTTTTATAATTAAAATTATAACTTCAAAAAAAATATATAAAGTTATTATATAAATAACAAAATTTTAATAAACATTGTAAAAGTTTTTTAAAAATGATATAATTTTTTCATTCTAAAGATAAATATTCTAAAATTCAAAATGTATTTTAGGTTAAAAAAATTTTTAACCTGATTTCTGTGTTAAGAAAGGAATGTAATTAATTATGAAATTAGAACAGAATGAAAAAAATTTATTATTTTCTTATACTGAATTACCAGATGTTTTTTTTACAGAATATTTATCTATGGCTAGTGGAGATAA
>CALXXG010000073.1 GCA_944392625.1 uncultured Rickettsiales bacterium | reverse complement strand
CGTAGAAAATCAATATAGCCCACAGGCTTTAGCCAATCAGCATTATCTACAACTATTGCAGGATTATCACCTGTTGTTTTAACAAATCTATTTAGAATGCTTTTTATTTCATTTGCATTTCGAGCAACTTCTTCTTTTGAAAGCATTTTTCGCATATCACTTTTGTTTGTAGGATCACCAATTAAAGCGGTAGCACCACCAATAAGCACAATGCACCTGTGTCCGCAATCCTGCAAAATTCGTGCCATTCTTAGTCCAAAAAAGTGTCCAATGTGCAAATCATCAGCAGTTGGATCAATGCCAATATAAAAAGTAATCTTGCTTTTCCAATTAAAAGTTCTTGCTTGTTTAGTTTTCTTAAACTATTTGTCATTACAAAGCATAACTCTATAATTTTCAAGCAACACTTTCAATCTTTGATTTAATGCACATGTAGAAATGCCAAGTTTTTGGGTAATATGTTTTTGTTTCGCCTTGCATATATGAAACTAAAATTTCTCTTTTTTCATTTTCAAAACGATAAATTGTCCTATACATAACTTTTGAAGTAAACTCCTTATCTAATCGTTTTTTCTCGTTGTATGCTGTGTCATAAAGCTTGGCTAAATAATTATCTAAATATTTTTTGCTTTTATTTCCTTGTATTTAAAAAGATATTTCATTCCTACGATAATATCTTTCTTAATTTTTCAGGACTAACAAGAGACCTTTTTTTGATTTTGGTTTTTTTAACTTCTTGATATTCTTTATTAACTCTTTCTTTTTGTTCAGCCCACCATTTCTTTGCTTGTTGTACTTCTTCAGGTGTTTCTTTGATTTTCATATCCAAAATCCTTTTGTTAATTTCATTATATCATATTTGAAGTTCTAAAAATGGATTTGACAAAATATTACATATATTTTTAATAAATGTTATAATTATGTTGAGATAATTACTGAGATTTTGCATATTTTATTTGTAGAAATTTGACTTATTAAGTAAAATTGAATATATTAATTATAATGTTATGACAAAGGAAATAATAATATGGATAGAAACACAGCAGCATTTATAATGCCGGTATATACTGATAATTTCAGTGATTTTAAAGAAATTTTTATTAAAAGTATTGATTCGATTTTAAATCAGACAGATAACAATTTAATTTTGGTTATCATTGATGATAAATCACAAGATAAAACAATAATTGATTTTATTAATGATTTAATCAAAAAAGACAATAGAGTTCATTTAATAAAATCAAAAAAGAATAAAGGTCCTGGGTATGCAAGAAACTTAGGAATAAAATATGTTTATTCATTAAATATTCCTTTTATATTGTTTAATGATGCCGATGATATATCCGATTTAAATAGGTTAAAATTAACAAGAGAAAAATTTAATTTCGATAGAAATATTAATGTAGTATATTCATCTTTTAAAGTGATAGACGAAAAGGATAATATAGTACCATATAATAAAATATGTGATTCAATCAAAGAAATATTAGATGGTCATAAAACAGATATTGTTGAAGGTGAAGATTCTTGGATTAAGATCGCTCTAGTTAAAAATTATACAAATTTAACATCTGCAACTTCTGTAAGAACATCATTAGCAATAAAAGAATTATTTCCTCAAAAACGAGTATCTGAGGATTCTCACACATGGTTAAGATATGGTGCAAATCCTGGAAAATTTTTTTTTGCAAATAACTTTTATACTTATTATAGAATTAAAACTTCCACTGAAAGTTCTTCTAGGGCAAGGCATAAAAATTTTTATAAATTAAAAGCTGCTACGGATATTGAAGGATATAAAAAAGCTGAAAAAATATATATCGCTAAAAACAACAAGAATATAGACAAAAATCAGTTAAAAATAAACAAAGCAAAGTTTTTATATAAAGAATCAATAAGCATTGCTTTAGGGAATGATTATAAAACAGCGTCTAAAATATTAAAAAGTTCATTAAAATTAAACGCTGAGGAAACTTTTAAAAATATTTTAAGCAAGGAGTGATTATGGATAAAAAAATTGATAATTTAAATATATATATACCGGAAGATTACAAAGAAACTGACGACTATGTGCTACAAGTTATTGTTCCACAGCCTGCAGGTAGAATTGGTGGTTCAGATACTCATGTTTTACAGCTTTCATTACAACAAAAAAACGAAGGAATATTAAAGCCTGTAGTATTATTTTGTAGAAATCCAGAATATGAACAAAAATTAAGAAATTTAAATATTGCCTATATTAGCACAGTACAAGAACCTAAAATTTCACACATGCTTAAATCTTTAGGCAAAATTCCTTTTATTAATAAAATTAAAATAATTCATAGTCACCAATATAATGCAAATTATTTAACATATGCCATAAAAAAGAAATTTAAAAAGTTGTATGGAAAAATTCCTACAGTCATGACTTGTCATGGTTGGATTGAAAATAATTTTAAGGATAAATTTTTTACAATGTTGGATTTTGCTTCGTATTCTGTTGCAAATTCTTTAATTACTGTTTGTGATAAAGATTTAAAAAGATTACAAGGAAGGAAAAAATATAGAAAGAGAAATTTATATAATATTAGAAATGGAGTTGCAACATCAAAAGATATTACATTGAAAGAAATAACTTTTTTCAAGGAAAAATATAATATAAATAATAAAAATAAAACAATCGCTTATGTTGGTCGATTAGCTCCAGAAAAAAGGATTGATAATTTTTTACAATGTTGCAAATTAATTTTAGACACAGATAAAAATGTGAATATTTTAATTGTGGGAAGCGGAGATGAAGAAAAAAATTTGAAGTCATTGGCAAAACAACTTAACATTGATAAAGAAGTTAATTTTATAGGTTTTATTAGTCCTATTGATATCGTATATGCTTCTATAGATATCTTATTGTTAACTTCAGATACCGAGGGGACGCCTCGTTGCGTACTAGAGGCTATGTCATATGGAGTACCAGTAGTTGCAACAAATGTTGGTGGATTACATGAAATAATTGATGGTAAAAATGGCAAATTGGTTGATAAAGGAGATTTTAAAACCATGTCTGACACAGTTATTGACTTATTAAATAACAATGATGAAATGACGATGATATCCGAAAACGCTAGAAAAACAATTGAAGAAAAGTTTAGAATAGAAGATATGCAACAAAAAATAGATCAAGTTTATAAAGATATTATTTAGGAGTGTTTTATGAAAATTAGTTTTTTAGGACCACATTTTGATGATTGTGTTTTATCTTGTGGCGAATTAATTGATAAATATGTAAAGGAAGGTCATGACGTGCAAGCAATTACATTTTTTACAGGATTTCCAGAACCCTCTAAATTGTCTGAAGCTGCAAAACAATTTCATAGCAATTGTTTTCTAGATGATAATTCTATGATGTATCGTGCAAATGAAGATGTTAATGCTCTTTCTACTCTAGGTTGTAAATACAAACATTTGGGATTTTATGAATGTTTATATCGTGAAAATAATTGTGGAGGATTTTTATATCCAGATTTAAAAAACATATACCACTTAGAGGAATCTGAAAGCAAAGAACTTTTTAACGATATGTTAAAAAAAGTTGAAAATATAATAAAAGAATCTGATTTAATATTTGCTCCTATGGGATTAGGTAATCATGCCGATCATTTATTGTTACACAACGTTGTAAAAGAATCACAAAAACATACAAATAAACCAATTTTATACTATGAAGAAGTTCCATATGTGTGTTATTATTATAAAGAAAGAAAAAGGTCTAATTGGGGCAATAACATGAAGTCTTCTTTAATTACAGTATCCCATGAAAATTGGATAAGAAAGGTTGATACCATAAAAATATATAGATCTCAACTACATATTTTATGGAAAAATGAAATTCAAAGATTAAAACAATTAACCGATTTGTCTTACAAATATAATAAAAACAATCATTCCGTGCGAATTTGGAGCTATTAGTAGGTTTATTATGCAAATATTTAATGACAACTTAAACATAAATATTGTTAAAAATAAAATTTATATAAATGGAGTCCAACTAAATACCACACCACAAATGACAGTTGAAAAGTTTAGACAAATATCAAAAGATATAAATTATTTGAATATTGATATTATTAAACATGCTTTATCTAAAACTGAAATTGAAGTTCTTTTAGGTCTCTCTTATAATGTAAAATACTTTCATCAGCAAAAGACAAACGAAAGATACGAATTGACTTTTTCTTATCATTTTCCACTATGTTACGAAACTCATTTTATAGACATTATGGTTAATAAAATAGATTTAGTATATAAAGGACATTTATTAAATTTTGCAACTTGTGGTGAATTTATAAAAGCAGATTTATCTAATAAGTTAGAACAAAATACCTTTAATAAAAAATATGCGTATTTAATAAGACATAATGATAAGAAAATATCATTAAATCATAATAAAAAATATCTTAAGTCAATATTAAACAATTGGAATAACTATTGTACCAAAAAATTTAACAAGACATTTACACCAAACGAAATTGCAGCATATAATTATTTTTATAATTTAGACAACTTTTATGCTTTACACTACGAAATTGGTAATGATATCATGGCTGAGGGTGTTGTTTATTATAGTAATGAAACTAATACCTTATATTATTGTATATTTTGGTGGAATGATAAATATAAATCATTATCTCCCGGTATATACAATTATTCTAAAATTATTTCATATTGCATTGATAAAAAATTATTTTTTTCGTTTTGTTACGGGGTCCAAGGTTATAAATTAAATATATTAAAGCATTTCAAATATACCAATAATAAAGAGACATGGAGTCAATTAATATACGGAGATTGCAATGAATAATAAAAAAGTGAGTGTAATAATTCCAACATATAATAGGTTTAATGTCCTATTTAGAGCTATTAATAGTGTTTTAAATCAAACATATACAAATGTTGAAATAATAGTTGTAGATGATAATTACGACAATAACGAATTGAGAGAAAAAATAAAAACAAAAATACAAAAAGAATATTCTAATATTATATACTTATATCCAAATAAGCACATTGGTGGAGCATTGGCAAGAAATATTGGTGTTGAGAATTCTTCTGGAGAATTTATAGCTTTTTTAGACGATGACGACGAGTACAAGAATTCGAAAATAGAAGAACAATTACAACTCTTTTTAAATAAAGATGATGATAGATTGGGTTTGGTTTATTGTTATGGTGATATATTATATCCAAAAGGTATGAAAGAGTTAGAATGTACTAATTATTCCGGATGGCCTATTGATATACAAATGTATTTTAATATTGCAGGGACTTCTTTTTGGATGGTAAAAAAAGAAGTTTTACAAGAAGTTGGAGGTTTTGAAAAAATACATTCACATCAAGATGGTGTGGTGTTATTAAAAATAATGTCTAAAGGCTATAAAGTAGACTTAGTGAAAAAGTCTCTTGTTATTTATCATGCACATAGTTCTACAAATGGAATAACAGGGGTTACAGAAAAAAGTTTAGAAGCAGATAAAAGTTATTTTGAATTGTGTAAAAAATATTTTTATTTAATTCCTAAAAATAAACAATCAAAAGTTATTTTTATTTATTATAAAAATAGAATTGTAGATATGCTAAGATTAAACAAAATTGCAGATGCAAAAACAGAAAAAAAACAATTTTTTAAATCTACTAAAAATATATATCAAAAATTTATTATTGGATGCTTAATATTATTTAGGAAACCTTTAATAAAAAGAATATTATCTAAAGATAAAAAATATGAGGAGTAATAAATGAAAGATAATAAACAATTTTGGACATCTGAAACTCAAATGTTCTATGACAGAAAACTAATTACTTATGCGAGGGGTAATAAGATTGTCGATGAAGATGGTAAAACATATTTAGATTTAAATTCTGGAACCTGGAATGTTTTTTTAGGTCATTCAAGAAAAGAATATATAGAAAATATTTCAAAACAGTTAACAACTTTAGAGTATATGCCTAACATTAGATTTATTCACAATCCCGGACAAGAACTTTCTAATAAACTATTAAGTTACCTGCCTGAAGATTTTAACCATGTTTTTTTTACCTCAGGAGGTGCTGAAGCTGTAGAAACCGCTTTTAAATTAGCAAAAGGATATTTTTATTCAAACAATGAAAAAAGTAAGCGGCGCATAATTTCATTATATGAAAGTTATCATGGATCCACTCTTGGCGCAATGAGTGCTTCTGGTGATCCTTGGGATAGAATCCCATTTGATAGTTTATTAAAAGATACTTTAAAAATATATCCTCAATATTGCTATAAATGTAGACTTGGATTATCAAAACAAACTTGCAAGTATGCGTGTTTAAAAGATTTGGAATATCAAATAAATTTTTACGGGGCAGAAAATATTTGTGCGTTAATTATAGAACCAATAATGGGAGTTGGAGGTGTTATTATTCCAGATAAAGAATGGTTGGAAACCTTGGTAAATTTTTGTCATAAAAATAATATCATAGTAATTTTTGATGAAATATCATCAGGTTCAGGAAGAACTGGAACCTTTTTTGCGTGTCAAAATTATGGCATATACCCGGACATGATTTTGTTTGGTAAAGGGATTTCAAATGGTACTCAACCATTAGCAGGTGTAATTGTTACTAGTAAAATATTTAATTCATACTTAAGTGCTAAAAGAGAAAAACAATTTAGACATGGTTTTACAAATAGTGGTCATCCAATTGCTTGTATGAGTGGGCTTACCACATTAGATATAATAGAAAAAGAAAACATATTAGAATTGGTGAGACAAAAAGAAAAAGAGTTTTTAAATATTTTAGAAAAAATCAAATCAAAACCATATATTGGCGAAATAAGAATAAAAGGAATGATGATTGCAATTGAATTAATACACCCAATTACTAAAGAAGATCTAAATATAGAAGATTTAGACATTAAATTAAAAGATAATGGTTTAATAGCAAGTCAAATGTGCCAAGTTGTCTGTTTTATGCCGTCTGCAATTACTACTAAAGATGAGTTTGAACAAGGATTAAGTATAGTATGTCAAACAATAGAAGGATATTTAAATAAGGAAAAAAGAGATGATTAATGAAAATTCTAAAATTGCAATTATTGGTGACAATAATTTTGCAGAAACAATAATAAACAAATTAATAAATGATAAGATTTATAATATTACATGCATAATAACTAATAATTTTGAGAGTAGCAAATTTAAAAATATCCCAATGATAAATATAGAAAAGATAAAAAAATATTATAATACTCTATTTGATGAAATATTAGTATTAGATGATATGCCATATAAAAGTGAATTTTATTATGATTTATATAAAGCAGGAATTGAAAATGTAAGTATAATGATTAAAGAATCCGAAGAATTGTTCGAAGGTAATAAAATTTCTAAAAAGTGTTTACAAACATACAACTTACAGGGTAAACCAGTGCTGAAATATGTTGAAATGCATATTACTGATGTTTGTAATTTAAGATGCAAAGGTTGTACGCATTTTGCTAATTTATTTAAAGAAAACGAAATATCCTTTGAAAGTTTTTGTAATGATATTGACACTCTTTCACAAAATTTCAATATTCCAGTTATTAGGCTTATGGGTGGAGAGCCATTATTAAACAAGGATTTGTCAAAATATTTAACATACACTCGAAGTAAATTTCCTTTGTCTAAGATATTTTTAGTATCTAATGGTTTACTAATACCAACCATGAGTGACCAGTTATGTAATTGTTTAAATAAGGAAAAAATCACAATAAATATAACAGTATATAAGCCAACACATGAAATAATAGAAAAAATTGACAAATTTTTAAACAATAAGAAAATAGAACACTATTATGGTCAGGGACATAGAAATTATTCAACAAAAGACATAATTAGTCAATTTCACACATGTTTAACCATAAACAATGAAAGAGAAATAAATAATTCAGGATTTATTAATTGTTATGGTAAGTATTGTTGGATGGTTAGAGGTGGTCTAATTTCAAAGTGTTGTTATCCATTAATGGTTTATAAACTAAATGAAATTTATAATACAAATTTTAAAGTTGACAAGACAGATTGTTTGAAACTTTCGGAATTTAAAGATGGTTGGGATATTGTTGAAAAACTATCTAAACCTATAGCATTTTGTAAATATTGTTCATATACATCAGTTGATTATAAATGGGAGGGATTTATAAAAGACCCATTAATATCTGATTTTGTTAAAAAGGAA
>CALXXG010000072.1 GCA_944392625.1 uncultured Rickettsiales bacterium | reverse complement strand
GTACTGTGAAACTTAAAGGCGGAAATTTAAAAATAGAAATTATTAATGACGAAATTTTTATGACGGGAAATGCTATTAGTGTATTTAATGGAGAGATTGAATTGCAATAATTAAAAGGAGTTTGTTATGACAATTTTTTTTTTTAATACAATATCCGCATCCTGCATTGATTTAATTAATAGAAAAATTATTGAATTACAAAATCAAGGAAGAGAAATTATAAAGTTAAATATCGGCAATCTTGATACGGATAGACCAATAAAAATTTCTGAAATAAATAGTGAAGAATTTGATAGTTCTAATCATTATACGAATATAAGGGGGCACCTTGAACTTAGACAACTTATACTTGATAGAATAAGGAAACAAAGTGGTTTAAGCTATGATATAAATAAAGAAATGACGATGGTCAGCGGCACTAGAGCTGGTATTTTTCATACTTTTAATGCAATTTTAAATGAAGGTGATGAAGTTATAATACCGCGTGGAACATGGGTAACGTATTTTAATATGGTTGGAAGTTTTAATGCTAGACCAATTTTAGCTGATACAACGGAGGAAAATAATTTTAAATTAACACCTGCAATACTTGAAAAATGCATAACTCCTAAAACAAAAGCTGTTATAATTACAAATCCTGGAAATCCAACTGGTGCAATATTTTCTAAGGATGAATTATCATCATTATTGGAGGTTGTTAAAAAGCATAAAAATATGATAATAATGTCGGATGAAATTTATTCTGATATTCATTACACTAATGATAGAGTTTATAGCATAGCAGAAGCAACAGATGATAAAGAATTGCAAAAACAAATAGTTGTATTTAATGGATTTTCAAAAAATCTTTCAATGGCTGGTGATAGAATAGCTTATGTTTTAACCCACAATCAAGAGTTATTGGCTAGAATATACGCTTCTCAGGCGCTTATAAATTCTTGTGTGAATAATATAGCTCAGATAATGGCGACTAAAATGCTAAAAAAAGATTTAACTGACTATTTTGATGGTTTGATAGATAGATTAAAATCAAATAGGGATTTTGCTTTGAATATAATAAAAAGCATGAAAGGCATTACAGCAATTAAACCCGATGGGGCATTATATATTATGTTAAATTATTCACAGCTAAAAAAAGAATATCCATATAATAAATTTTTGCAGGATGATACTATTTTATGTGCATATTTGCTTGAAAATGGCGTCGCTGTAACGCCGGGAGAACCATTTGGTTTAGAAGATTCTTTTAGAATATGTTTTGCCTGCAGCAGAGAAGAGTTGGAGAAAGGGCTGAATATTATTAAAAATACTTTAGAAAAAATAAAATAAGGAAAAATATGACAAAAATTAATAAAAATTTTTTAAAATTACCTAAAAATTATCTTTTTGCGGAAATTGCAAATAG
Source organism: uncultured Rickettsiales bacterium (assembly GCA_944392625.1). Classification (GTDB taxonomy): domain Bacteria; phylum Pseudomonadota; class Alphaproteobacteria; order Rickettsiales; family UBA1997; genus CALXSC01. Next base: position 5,786 of record CALXXG010000072.1, on the reverse strand, counting down.
AGTTGAAAAATATAAGCAAGAAAATCCTGACAAGGAAGTTTTAAAACTTGGTATTGGTGATGTTACAAAACCATTGCCTAAAACAATAGTAAAAGCTATGGAAAGCGCCTGTGAAGAGATGTTGAATGAAAAAACATTTAGAGGCTATGGACCATATGAGGGCTATGAATTTTTAAGAAATCCAATAGCAGAAAATTATAAAAACTACGGAGTTGATATAAATCCTAATGAAGTTTTTGTAAATGATGGCGCAAAAGGTGATACTGCAAGTATAATTGATATATTTGCTGAAGATAGTAAAATTGCTGTTTGCGATCCTGTTTATCCTGTATATATTGACAGCAATGCTTTAGCCGGAAGAACAGGAAATTATGACGCTTCAACTGGAAAATGGAGCGGCGTATACTATATGCCATGCGTTAAGGAAAATAATTTTTTGCCTCAGCTGCCAACTGAAAAAGTTGATTTAATCTATTTATGCTTTCCAAACAATCCAACGGGCGAAATGATTTCAAAGAATGAGTTGCAAAAATGGGTTGACTATGCAAATAAAAATAATTCTGTAATACTTTATGATGCAGCATATGAAGCTTACATAACAGAAGATTTGCCCCATAGCATCTATGAATGTGATGGTGCAAAAAGATGTGCAATAGAATTTAAGAGTTTATCAAAAGATGCTGGTTTTACAGGCGTTAGATCTGGATACACAATTATTCCGAACGAATTAAAAATTGATGATGTTCAACTAAATTCATTATGGATGAGAAGACAGGCTACAAAATATAATGGTGCATCATTCATAATTCAAAGAGGCGCAGCAGCAAGATATACTGAAGATGGCAAGAAAGAAATAAAAGAATTAGTTTCCTACTATCAAAACAATGCTAAAATCATCTACAGTGGTTTAAAGGATGCAGGATTTGAAGTATATGGTGCCGTAAATTCACCATACGTATGGTTAAAAACTCCTAACAATATGACATCTTGGGATTTCTTTGATCTATTGCTAAATAAAATACAGGTTGTTGGAACTCCTGGTTCTGGCTTTGGTCCAAGTGGCGAAGGATATTTTAGATTAACAGCTTTTGGATCAAAAGAAACTGCAGAAAAAGCAGTAAAGAGAATCAAAGAGGCACTGTAATATATTTTATTGTATTTTAAAACAATTAGTTTAAAAATTAGTATACTTAAAGGAAAAATTATATTATGAATATTTTAGAAATTTTAAATGATAATTTAGTAAAGATTTTTGATAAATTAAATTTTGATAAAAAATATGCATTTTTTCAATATTCTGACAGACCAGATTTAAGCGATTTTCAAACTAATTGTGCAATGCCATTGTGCAAAATTTTAAAAAAATCTCCGCGAGATGTGGCAAATATGATAGTTCCAGAATTGGAAAAAACTAATTTATTTGAAAAAATTACAGTTGACGGACCAGGATTTATAAATGTTATAATAAGAGATGAAGAGCTATTAAAAGTTGCAAATTCAACATTTAATGATGACAAGCTTTCCTATAAAAGCCAAGATAAAAAAAAGACGGTTGTCATAGATTTTAGCAGTCCTAATGTTGCAAAGGAAATGCATGTTGGGCACCTTCGTTCAACTGTTATAGGTGAAAGTTTAAGAAGAATATTTTTATTTGCGGGCGACAAGGTTATTGGAGATAATCATTTGGGCGATTGGGGAACTCCTATGGGAATGGTTATTGAAGGTATTAGAATTAAATATCCAAATGCCGAAGTGTTCCAAGATGGCTTTGACAAGGATGAGATTACAGATTTAAATTTAACTCCTGCTGATTTACTATTAATCTATAAAGCTGCAAGTGCAAAAAATAAAGAAGATGAAAAGTTTGCGGAGCAGGTTAGACAGACCACAAAAATGCTGCAGGATGGCTATAAACCCTATAGAACTCTATGGAAATATTTTTGGGACATATCCATAAATGACATGAAGGAGATATATAAAATTTTAGATACTCATTTTGATTTATGGAACGGAGAAAGCAGCGTTCATGATCTAATCAGAAAAATGATCCCAGATTTAGAGCAGAAAGGCATTATAACCGTATCACAAGGCGCTAAAATAATTGATCTAAGCGATAAAGACATGCCGCCGGCAATAATTGAAAAAAGTGATGGCGCAGTGATGTATGCAAGCAGCGATATGGCCACTATAATAGATAGAATGCAAAAGTTTAATCCCGATTTAATGTTTTATGTGGTTGACTATAGACAGGATTTACATTTTAAACAAGTTTTTGCTGCTGCAAGAAAAAGCGGTTATTTAGATGATAACCATGTAGGTGAATTTATAGCCTTCGGCACAATGAACGGCAAGGATGGAAAACCATTTAAGACAAGAAGTGGCGATGTTGTAAAATTGAGAGATTTAATCAATGAAATGGTTGAAGTTATATCAAAAAAATCAACAGTTAAAGATAAAGAAACTATTGAGAAAATTGCTGTTGCCTGCTTAAAGTTTGCAGATTTAATTAATTATAGAGAATCCAGCTATATTTTTGATATGGATTCTTTTACAAACTTTGAAGGAAAAACGGGCGCTTATATTTTGTACAGTTTAGTTAGAATTAACTCAATTCTTTCAAACTATGATAAGTTTGATTACAAAATTACAGAAATTAAGACTAAAGAAGAAAAAGACTTGTTGGTTGAACTCACAAGATTTCCTCAGGTATTTAAGGGTGCCTATGACAAGAGAGCGCCAAACTATATTGCTGAATATGTCCATATCTTAGCTAAAAAATTTAATGGCTTTTATTCTGCTTGCCCAATAAATACAGAGACGGATGAAATATATAAAAAATCAAAATTGTCTTTAATATATTTGACTAAAAAGTATATTGAAACTTGTTTGAGTTTGCTTGGTATAAATTCTGTTGAAAAAATGTAATATATAAACTATAAATTGTAATTGACTTTATAATATAAAAATTTTATTGTGTAGACAATTATTAATTTTAACTATGTTTATGAAAGAAAAACACATTGCCATTGCTAGTATAATAATTCTTATTATTGGCACATTTTTACCTATTTTAAGCACTCCTTTTGGCAGTATTAATTTTTTCTCCGATGAAGGGATGTTATGGGACGGTATTATTTTTATATTATTGGCGATTCTATGGATATTTTTATTTTTTAAAAATTATATAGGCAGAATGAGAGTAGTATCAGCGCTTGTTGGTATTTTAACCATATTTGATTTTTTTGTGAATTACTTTAAAGTTTCACATCTTAAAAATGAAGCATTAATTGAACTTAATAAAACTCCATTTGGTGAAGCAGCTGTCCAGATGATAAGTGGAGTTGGATTATCTTGGGGATGGTTATTTATAATCATTGGTACGCTAGGCATGATATACGTATCCTATAAAAATATGTTCTTTAAACAAGAAGAAAAAAAATAAAGAATCTGTAGAAAAATAGGCGGCGCCTACTTTTCTATTAAATATTTTAAACTACTACTAAGATTTCCATATGTTTTCTTTGAGAGGGCTATAAGTATGCCCAATGTGATTGATGTTCCTATCATTGATGATCCTCCATAACTAATTAATGGCAATGTCATGCCTTTTGTTGGTAATAAATTTAATGTTACTCCAATGTTAATAACGGCCTGAAGCAGAAATTGCAAACTTAATGAATTTATTGCTACATATTTAAAATTATCATTGTCCTCAATTGTTTTTAGCATCATTCTAATCGCAATATAGAAAAATATAAAAACTATAAAAATGCATACTATTGAGCCAAATTCTTCTCCAATAACTGAAAATATAAAGTCCGTATGGGCATCTGGTATGTAATTTTTTATTGTCCCTTCAAACGGACCTTTTCCTAATAACCCTCCGCCAGAGAATGCTGATAATGATTTTTCAACCTGATAGCTTTTTTCTCCACCGAAAAATATACTTCCAATAAATGTATTTATTCTTGTATGAAAATGTGGAAAAAATGAATAAAGCGCGGCAAATGCTATAGCTGCAAATGATATTAAGAATACAAAATATCTTAAACGCACTGCTATTAAAAATAGTTGGCTAAAGAATATTACGGATATTAGCACAAGCATACCAATGTCAGGCTGTAGTACTAAAAGCAATGATAGAGTTATATAGAAAATTAGCGATGCAATTATATTTAAATTTTCCGACTTTTTGAAAGTTGTAAGAATATAGGATGTTATTATGATAAAAAATGGTTTTATTATTTCAGATGGTTGAAGCGAAAATCCTAAAATATATATCCATCTTTTTGCACCTTTATTTGACATGCCAAATATTAGCACTAAAACCATTAGCAGTGCAAGTATAAAGAACGATGCAAATGATATATAAACTATTTGTTTTTTGTTTAAAGTTGAACATAGTATTATTAAAAATAAGCCAACTAGAGAAAAAATTAAATTCTTTACTATAAATATATTTGTTGATGCTCCTATTCTACTTGCAACTACCGGACTAGCCAGTGAAGTAAATACGTTTCCCAATAGCATCATCAGTATTATCAAAAACAATACTGTTCTATCTATAGAAATCCACCATTTATAAATAAAATTAATTTTTGCCCTGTTAAACATTAAAAATAGTATTTATTTAATGGTTTTAGGATAAATTTTTATAAAGTTATTTGCAATATTTTTTTAGAGTTTATAGTAAAATCTTGAAAATAAAAATATAGAAATATAATATTTTGATATATAATTTTAAGTTTTAAGCTATGAAAATTTTTGCTATTTTATTTTTTATTCTATTTTTTCCTTTTAAATTATTTGCAAGTCCACTTGCATGTCCTGTTTGCGCAGTTGCAATAGCCGGCGGTTTGGGTATTTCAAGAATGCTAGGAGTAAGCGATGCTGTTATTGGTATATGGGTTGGCGCAGCATTATTTGCATTGTCCCAATGGACAGTTTATTTTTTTGAGAAAAAAAATATAAAAAATGTTATAGTAAAAATATTATGTTATGTATGTTGGTATGCGATGATTATCCCCCTATATTTAGGAAAAGAACCAAGCATAATATTTAATTTAAATAGAATATTGGGTATTGACGAATTTTTGTTGTCTGTAGTAATTGGAACATTGACTTTATTTGCAAGCGCGAAATTATATCGCTATATGAAGAATAAAAATGGTGGCAAACCGCATTTTCCATTTGAAAAGGTTGTCTTGCCAATTTCATCTTTATTTATTGTAAGTCTTATATTATTTTTTATTACCAAATAAACTATAATTGTTATATAAAAAATTATAGTTATTTACATTTAATTTAAAATATATAATAAAATTTTTATAGTTTGTGTATATTTTTTAAATATACATCAATAATTCCTTTTATATAAATCTTTTTAATTTAAGTTTTCACCAAACCCCCTCTCCAAAAACTCTTTAAAACTTATATTTAATATACTGCATACTCTAAACAATCTCTCTGTAGGTATTTTAACTTTACCATTTTCATATTTCTGTATTTGTTGAAATGATATATTTAATTCTTTTGCTAACTTATTTTGACTAAAACCTTTATTTATTCTAAAATATTTTAATGTCTTACTAAATATTTGTTTAGATTCTTCTTTTGTTAATCTGTTAAATCTATTAATTAATTCAATATCAGATGAAACTATCATTTTAATTTAATATAACCTTTGGTTCTGAACCCTTGAACCGGAGGTTGAAAAATTGTACTTGGACAATCGCAGGGCTTTTAAACAATCGGACGAGCCGGAGTTCTGGACAAAAGACATCATT
>CALXXG010000071.1 GCA_944392625.1 uncultured Rickettsiales bacterium | reverse complement strand
ATAAAATCTAACAAACTGTCAACTATTTCTGAAAAAAATTGTGATTGTTCTTCCTGTGTTAAACATAAATAGACCTCGGCTAATAACTCAGCATCAAGCAAAGCGCCGTGTTTATCTCTTCTTGAATTGTCAATTTTAAATCTCTCACATAGAATATCAAGATTATTTTTTTTACCAGGAAATTTTATTTTTGCAAGTGCTAGTGAGTCAACAACATTATTTTTTAATGGTTCAATATTTAAAAGTTCTAATTCGTTATTTAAAAATGCCATATCAAATCCTGCATTGTGTGCAACTAGTTGGCTATCTTTCATAAAATCTAACAAACTGTCAACTATTTCTGAAAAAAATGGTTTATCTTTTAATATTCCGTCTGTTAATCCCGTAATTTCTATTGATTCTAAACTATTCTTTCGTCCCGGGTTTATTATTTCTCTATAGGTATTACCAGTAATTTTTCTATCAATTATTTCAACACAACCAATTTCTGTAATTCTATCCCCGGCTTTCGGGTCTAATCCTGTAGTTTCAGTATCAAAACAAATCTCTCTCATATTCTTATTTTATTATTTTTTCTAAAAATGGTAATAAACTATTATGAACAAAAGATTTTATTTCTAATTTTACACGAGTTGCTATTTTCTGTTGTAAATCCTGATCTAAATCTAATTCTTTCCATAAATCGTTATTTAATTGAAAATTATCCAATAGGTTATTACTTATTGATAAATCATCGGAGTTTGCATTGCTAAATGATTTTTCTTTTTCTAATTTATTTTCTTCTTTTTCTTCTGTAATTATCTGTTGTTCGTTATTTTCTTCTTTTTCTTTTTTGTCTAAAGATTCACAATAGGCTTTTCCATTGTTTTTTAAAAATTCCTCTATATTGTCTAAACTTAAATTTTGTATATCGCTTAATTTATTTTCTGATTCAAGTGGTTTTAGATCTAATTCTTTATTTTCTTCTTCATCAACTATTCCGGCATTTTTTTTAGCTTCTGCTATTGTCTTCGCTTTTTCTGCTTCTATTTCATTTTTAAAATCATCATTAACTACTTCTAAATCGTGAAGTAAATCTTCAGATATTTCAAAAGAATTTATATCATTTTCTTTATTTTGTTCCGTTTCTTCTTCATTTGTTTCTTCTTCTAAATTAGAATCTTCATTTTTTTCATTGTCTGATTTATCCTCTTTTGGCCCGTTTAAGTCAATTTCTTCATCAATTGTTTTATCAAGTTTATCATCTTCTTGATTGCTGGAAATATTACTATCAACTGTTGTATTTATATTATTTGATGTTATATTGCTGTCTTGCTGGTCTATTGGTTCTTTCTGCTCAGCATCTTGAATATTGTTTATATCTGTAGAAAAATTAGGTTGCTCTTCTTGAATTGTGTTATTTTCTTCATTAGGAGATTCTTGAGGTGTATTTTCCAATATATTTTGATCTTTAGGCTGTTTTTCTATTGTATTGCTTATATTTTCTTGTTCTTCAATTTTATTATTTTGTTGATTATCTATGTTATTTTCTTCATGCGCAACTATAACATTCTCTTCTGATTTGCTCTCAGGATTTTGTAGATTTAATATATTATTTTCTTGTGATTCAATATTTAAATCATTTTGATCATTTGTAGGCTGTACTTTGTTATCAAGTTCTATATCAGTTTGTGCATTTATTTTTTCTTCGTCAATTGGAGAGTTGTCGCTTGTATTTTCATTTATTTCCTGTATAGTGTTGGAATCATTATTTATAACATTCTCTGCTAATAACGTATTTTGTTGAATTGTATTTTCTATAGGATTTTGAATATTGTTATCTGATGTTTCATCTAAAAATAAATCATTTGTATCTTGTTGCAACTGTTGCTGATTATTGACTTCTATATCATTTATATTATTATCTTCAGTAACTATATCATTTTGATTAATATCGGTTGATAAATTTAAATCTTCTATATTGGCACTAGTATTTTCTTGTGTTTCTTGATTTAAAATTTGTCCATTATTTTGTCCAATTGTTTCTTCAAAAATATCAGGAATATTATTGTTTTCTGTAACAGATTGCTGCTGTTGAAGAGTATTATTTTGTTGTTCTGATATTTCTTGGTTTGAATTTATCTGATTTAAAGCGTTATCAAATAAATTATCTAAATTATTTGAGTTGTTGTCTTCTGATTGTGGTTCAATACCATTATTTAAAAAATTATCATATTGTTGATTATTTTCTATAGGTGTTTCTAAAGATGATAAAGTATTATTGCTTTCCTGAAAAATATCATTATTTTGATCTGATTTTATAGCACTATCTTCAACTGCTGGAGTATTAACGTTTGTCTCTTCTATTGTTTGGTTTTGATCTTCATTTAGAAAATCCTCATTTTCTTTTTGATTATCATCACCAAACAATAAAAAGTCATCATCTTCTTTTTTACCAAAAATTGAGCTCCTATCCATAAAATATATTTATTGTTTTAATAAATAAATAAATCAACTAAATTTAATTCACCCATTAATAATCTTAATGTATAATAATATGTAATCAAATTAGTTTTATTCTTTAAAAAAGATATTTCTGTATCAAAATATTCTCTTCTTCTATCTAATACATCAACTATTGTTGCTTTCCCAACTTTTTCTTCAGCTGTAGCACTATCAAGTGTTAATTTTGCTGCATCTCTATATGCTTTGCTGCTAACAATTAAACTTTTAGATGATAAAAATTCATCATAAGTTGTCATTGTTTGCTGCATTAGTGTATCTTTAACATCATTTAGAGTAAATTTAGCTTCATTTACTAAATATCCAGCTTCTTTATGCTGTGCATACTCAGTACCAGATTGAAATAAAGGTACTCTTAAATTAAGGCTGACACTTGCTGCTGTTTGTGAAGTGACGCCTGTTGTTTTTTCTCTTCCCCACTGAGCATTTAAAAATAATTCAGGTAAGAAATCTGTTTTAGCAAATTTTAAATTTTCCTTGTTCATTTCATAGTTATTTTTTGCCATTTGATATTGTGGGTTCTTTTGTAAAGCAGACTCTAAAACTTTATCAAACATTATATTGTAGTCAAAACTATTTTTAAAAATTGCTTCATAACTTACCTCAATTTCATCTGGATTAATTTTTGTAATTTTTAAAAATGTTGCTTTTGCATTAAGGTAATCTGTGCTTGCAATAATTGTATCGCTTTTTGCTGCACTATATCTAGCTTCAGCTAATGATAAATCAGAAGATGTAGCTCTTCCAACTTTCTTTTTTGCTTTTATATATTCATAACTATTTTTTAAAGATTCTTCATTTTTTACCGTAATATCCAATATTTCTTTTGATTGTAATAGATTTACTGTGGCCTGTATTGTATCAAATAATACTTCTTGCTCTGTTTGTAGTAATTGATTTTGTTGCATTGCAATTTGTTCTTCAACTGCTTTTACTTTTGTTACAGTCCTTCCACTTTTAAATAATGGTTGTTCTAAATAAATTTTGTTGTTTTCAAGACTTCCATTATCATCAAAAGTAAATCTCATTGGATCAACACCAAATTTTTGTTTAAAATCAGTATATCCGTAATTTAAATCTATACCAATATTTGGTAAAGCATTTTCACCTATTGTTTTAAATTTTAATGTTTCTGTTGCTTTTGTTTTTTGTCTTTCCGCATTTAAAGTGTCATTATTTTCAAAAGTAAATTCCAATATTTCTTTGAAACTAAATTTTTTACTTTCCGATGTTTCTTTGATTTCTTCATTGGAACTATTTGATGAATTTTCTATAATATCATCTGTATACGCTTTTTCATCACTTAATTCATTATCGTATGATTTGTTGTTTTCTTCTACATATTCTTGTTGACTGTTATTTTTTACTTCTTCAGCATTTGCCATATTGGCAATAAATAAAGTAATACTTAAGCTATATAATACTTTTTTAAAATTCATTTTTTTAATAGTTATTTTCTTTCTATAATATTAAAGACATTAATTTAAAAAACAAGATTAAAATTAAAAATAAAGCTTATCTTTAATTAACTTTTAATATTTATTTAAAAAAAATCTTGAAAAATATAAAGCCAAATTATTATAATTTTATAGTTAATAACCATAGTGATTAAAATGGACAAGAATGAAGAAAAAATACTTATATTGCTTGGAAAAGCTGGATCTGGTAAAGGTACACAAAGTGAGTTTTTAAAAGAAAATTATAAATTATTTCATATATCTACTGGTGATATAATAAGGGAAAATATTAAAAATGGTACTGATTTAGGTAAAAAAGTAAAAGAATTTAGTTCTAATGGTAAATTGGTACCAGATGAAATTATTAACGAGATTGTTTTAAACAAAGTTTCACAAATGAGAAAAGAAAATTTAATCAATCGCGAATATAATGGTTTTATTTTTGATGGTTTTCCGAGAACTGCTGAACAAATGGAATTTTTGATCAATAATATTTTAGATAATAATTCCAACACTTATGTTTTAGATTATATTCTTGATGATGATATGGCTAAGCAAAGGATAAAACATAGAGCTCAAGAAATGGGTGAGAAAGCTAGAAAAGATGATTTAAATGAAAATTCAATACAAAATAGATTGGCTGAATATAATAAAAATCATTCTGCAATTTTAGATGTAGTTAAAAGCTATAAAGATATTGTAAATATTATTGTAATTGATGCTAGTAAATCTAAGAAAGAAATTTGCGATGAAACAACAAAATGTATCAATAGCAAAAATTATTTAGAAAAAATACATAACTCCAATACTATTTTGAAAAATACTTTTTCAATTAATAAGTAGTAAAATTAATCCACCAGTTATCCTGGTGGATGTTTATGATTATTGAATTGAATGAAAATTATTCTATAAAGGCAAAAACTAAAATTACAGAATTTTTTATATTACATCTTTTATTCCTTTTATACTTCTTGCTGCAGATTTAAAATTTTCAAGTTCGGCTTCATTTTTAATTTCTATTTCTAACTCTATTTTTTGATAAAATTCTAAATTACTTAAAGTTGATACATTTGTTATGTTGATTTTTTTCTCTGCGCACAAGTTTGTCAGTTTGGCAAGTATTCCTGGAGTATTGTCAAGTGTTATAATAAGTTTTGCTGCATATTTTGTTTTATCATCGTTACTCCATTCTAAATCTATTATTCTTTCATTAGTTATGTTTTTTAAAGTCTTGCAATCTTTTTTATGAACAGTAATACCAACACCACTGTTTATAACGCCAACTATTTGATCTGGTGGAATTGGATAACAACATTTAGCATATTTATACGCCATATTTTTATCCAACCCATTAATGCCCATTTTATCTTGCGGAACACTATTTATTTTAATTTTTAATGCTTTGTCTTTTTGTAATAATATTTTTTTAAGTTCTTCATTTTTAATATGCGGAAATAAAACATTTATTATTTCTCTTTCTTTAATTTTTCCTTGTGCTACTAAAGAATATATATCTTCAACGCTTTTTCCTTGATTAAATTTTCCTAAATTTCTTTTAATTAATTCATCTGTTATTGGCTCTTTTATTTTTTCTGACAATGCTTTTATGTCTGCACGTCCAATTTTTTCAAACTCTTCCTGTCTTAAACTTCTTAAAAATGATTTAATTTCAGTTTTTGCTTTAGCTGTTTTTACAAAATTTAACCATTCTTCTTTTATTTGTACTGTTTTTGCGGTCAATATTTCTACATCATCTCCACTATTTAATTGGGTTTTTAGCTGTGCCAATATACCATTAATTTTAACTCCGCAGCATCTATTTCCAATATCTCTATGTATTGCATATGCAAAGTCTATACCTGTTGAACCTATTGGAAGATTTATAATGTCACCTTTTGGCGTATAACAAAAAATTTCATCTTCATATATTTGATATTTTAAATCTTCAAAATTTTCTACTTCATAGTTTGTACTTTCTAGATTTTGTATCAATTGTCTTAAAACATTATATTCTTGCAAATTATTTTCTTTTTGTATATCTTGCTTATACATCCAATGAGAAGCCACACCATATTCAGCTATTCTATTCATTTCTTCGGTTCTTATTTGAATTTCAACTTTTACATTTTTTGGGCCAACTATTACTAAATGAATTGATTGATAGCCATTTAATTTTGGTTTGTTTATATAGTCTTTAAAAGTATTTGGTACCATTATATAACTTGAATTAATACAGCCAAGAACCTTATAGCAATCTTGCAAATTTTTAACTATAATACGAAATGCTATTATGTCTTTTAATTTTTCAAATGATATTGATTTTTTTTGCATTTTTTTCCATATTGAATATGGCCTTTTCTTCCTTCCAAAAATTTTGCAGCTTATTTTGTTTTCAAAAGTTAATTTTAATCTTAATTTTTTTAAAATGTCATCTATTATATTTTTTTGGTTCTTTGTAGCCTTTTTAACATTTCTTAAGATTTCTTCTCTTTCTTTTGGAAATAATTCTTTAAAACATAAATCTTCAAGCTCTAATTTTAATTTATACATACCAATTCTTTCTGCTAATGGCACATATATAATTAATGTTTCATTTGAAAACCTATCCATACGCTCTTTATTGTGCATGCCTTCTATGGTTTTCATATTATTTAAAACATCAAGAAGTTTTATTATTAAAATTCTTATATCTTTTGCTGTTGCCAGTATTAACTTTCTAAAATTTTCAATATTTTTTTCTGTTCTTGAAACAAGTTTTGTATTTTCAATTTTTGTAAGCCCATCAACTAAAAAAGCCACTTCTTTTCCAAAGTGTTTTTTTATATCATTAAGTGTTACTGATGTATCTTCAACTGTGTCATGCAATAACGCTGCTGCTATACTACTGTCGTCAAGTTTATATTCAGATGCTGATATTGCAATATCTAAAGGATGAGATAGGTAGAGAGTCGTGTAGGGAAAGAGTGTAGATCTCTGTGGTCGCCTTATCATTTAATA
>CALXXG010000070.1 GCA_944392625.1 uncultured Rickettsiales bacterium | reverse complement strand
GCTTTTTTGGGGAAAATCACTTGTGTATCATAATGAAAGTCGGTATTTGAATCTAAATATTTTACAGCATCTATTCCATAAATTAGCTCTGTTTGAGAATCAAATTCAACTACATATGAATCATTTTTTTTTGTTACTAACAATGGCAAATCTTCTTTTTCTCCAGTAATAATAAAAGCTTTTTTTATTTGAGGAGCATTACCTTTAAATGAAATTGGTAAAAAATTTGCCCTAATTGAAGACGTATTAATATTATTCGTTGAAAAAAATTTTTTTATATCTGTTGATAATGTATTTCTTCTTTGTACTTTTTTGGAATAAGGAAAATTCTCATTTAAACCTTTATAATATACATTATTTTGTATGCCTTTTATATACATAAAAATACCAACTACGTTTACAATAGCATAAAAGAAAATCATTAATAAAAATTGTTAAGTTATTTTTTTTTTGTAAATATTTGTAAATATAATTAAAGTTTTTACTATTTTCAGCCGATAACAAATAAAAAATTATTAAAAATTAACGAGGAAAACATATGCCTTTAATAAACAATATATCAACATTTATTTCAGGGCAATCTAAAATAGCATCAAAAGGGGCCATTTTATCAGAAGAAACTATCGGAAAATTACTCGCATTAGGTATTGATATTGATTCTATTACGTCAGAATCTCAAGCTAAAAAGATTATTGATGAAGAACAAAAAAAGAAAACATCTAAAACGAATGATGAGGAAAATCAAACATCCCAAACTGAGTCTGAAAACTTATATAATGACATTAAAAATTTAGCTAGAAAACTAGGAATTAATATAAGTAAAAGCGAAAATATTGAAGATATTTTAGATAAAATTTCTGCTAAATTAGAAAGCTTACAAGATAACTCTTATAATTCAAATTTAAATGTATTCCAATCAGAACTGGATATACTAAAACGTCAATTTAAAAATTTATATGCCGGTGAATCTTCTATTCTCAGTGCTATGGATTTATTATCTCAAAATAACAGAGCCGTTTTAGGCATATAAAATAAAAAATTTTATTCCGTCTTATTTCTTCGTACTATAATTTATATAGTATGGACTTAGGGTGGTTTTTGTTATGAATAAAAAACAATTTATAGAAGATGATTTGAAATATATATGGCGTCCTTTTACACAAATGAAATCATTAGAAAATGAAGAGAATAAACCTATTATTATAAAAAAGGGGAAAGGAATTTATTTAGAAGATATTGACGGCAACAAATATATTGATGCTGTTTCTTCTTGGTGGGTAAACACTCTTGGACATTCAAATAAAAGAATAAATAAAGCAATATATAAACAAGCTAAAAAAATCGAACACGTCATTTTTGCAGGTTTTACACACGAACCTGTTGTTAAATTTTCTAAAAAACTTGCTTCTATGCTAAATAACAAGTTAACTAAAGTTTTCTTCTCTGATAATGGTTCAACAGCTGTTGAAGTCGCTCTTAAAATGGCATATCAATATCAAGTATTAAAAGGACATCCTGAAAAAAAGAAATTTATTGCGTTAAAAAATTCATATCACGGAGATACCCTTGGTGCTATTTCTGTCGGCGGTATTGATATGTATCATAAAATATATAAACCGCTTCTTTTTGAAATAAGACAAGCCGAAAGCCCATATTGTTACAGATGTCCTATGGGTTGCAATAAAGAAAATTGTAATTGTGAATGTTTAAGTTCTGTAGAAAATATATTAAAGGAAGAAGCAGATAAAATTGCAGGTATTATAATTGAACCATTAGTCCAAGCAGCTGGCGGAATGATTATGTATCCTCCCAAATATATTACAAAATTAAGAAGTTTATGTGATAAATATAATATTCTTTTAATAGATGATGAAGTTGCCATGGGTTTTTATAGAACGGGTAAATTATTCGCTTATGAACATGCAAATATAGTTCCTGATATTATTTGTGCTGCAAAAGGTATTACAGCAGGTTATATGCCTTTATCTGTCACTGTTACTACAGATGAAATATTTAACGCTTTTTATGATGATGATAAAGACGGTTATAAAACCTTCTACCACGGACACAGCTATACTGCATACCCTTTAGCTCTTGCGGTTGCTCTTGAAAATCTTAAAATACTTGATGAAATGAATATTGAAGAATATTTAAAACCTAAAATTGCAAAATTTGCAAAAGAACTTGAGAAATTCAAAAATCATAAAAATGTTGGTGATATTAGACAAACAGGCATGATTTGTGCTATTGAACTTGTTAAAAACAAAGAAACAAAAGAACCTTTTTCTTATGAAGACGGCATTGGTAAAAAAATATACTTAGAAGGATTAAAACTTGGAGCTATATTAAGACCTATGTGGAACTGCATTTACTTTATAACTCCATACATAATTTCAGAGAAAGAAATAGAAAAGCTTACAGATATTGCATATAAAGCTTTAAATAAGGTACTGCCAGATAAGGACTAAATAATGGAATATTTTATAACAGGAGTTGATACTGATATAGGTAAAACTTTTATAACTAAAGGTTTAGCATTAGCCTATGAACATAAAAATAATAAAGTAGGAGTATTTAAGCCGTTACAATCAGGTGCAATTAAATCTCCAAATGGCTTCTTGGCTCCTGATTTAGAAGCTATAAAAGAAGTATCTAATCATATTACAACAAGATGTTCTTATTTACTTGAAGGGGAAGTATCTCCTGCTCTTGCTGCAAGACTCAGCGGAGTTAAAATTGACATAGAAAAA
>CALXXG010000069.1 GCA_944392625.1 uncultured Rickettsiales bacterium | reverse complement strand
ATTCCATGTAAAGATATATTGGCTAAAAAATTAATTGTTAATGAACTTGAAAATAATAAATGTATAGCAAAAGAAATAGATTTGGAGGTAAACAAATGAGTATATGTGAATATAGTGTAAATATGAATAATAAATGTGGTAGTTGTAAATATTTTAAACTATATGATGAAACTGGTATATTTGGATTTTGTTCTTCTCCTACAAGTAAAATAAAAAATAAACAAAATAGAAGCATAAAATCAAAAGCTTGTATTAATAAGGAGGATAAAGATGAACAATAAAATTATTGGAAATAAGTTTGAAAATGATGTTGCTAAAAAATTATGTTTTTGGGGATGTTGGGTATCTCCATTTCCAGGAAATAATCATACAAACTCACAACCTGCAGATTTAATTACTTGTATGGATAATGTACCAGCATTAATCGATTGTAAAACATTAAAAAATAAAAATGGATTATTTCCATTAAATAGAATTGAAGAAAATCAAAGATTATGTTATAAAAGATGGAAAGAATGTGGAAATCAAGACTATTATTTAGTAATACTTTGGAATAATAATGTTTATTTTGTTTCACTTGATGATATAGATTTTTCTAAAAAAAGCTATGATTTAAAAACAGAAAAACCAGTTTGGGAGGATTTTTATGAAAATAATAATTGATAATTCAATAAGAATAAATAATCCTAATAAAAATATTTTAAAATACTGCAAAGAAAATTTAGAAATTGATAATCCTCAATTTGCACAAAATGGAAGATTAGGATTTCCAACTTATAATATTCCTAGAAGATTATATTGGTATGAAAAAAGAGGAAAAGATTTAATTATTCCATTTGGTTGTTTAAAAGACATTTATAAATTATATCCAATTAAAGAAGATTATATTATAAAACTTCAAAATTTAACAAATATATATTATAAAAGTAATATAAAATTATTTGATTATCAAGAAAAAGCAAAAAATGAAGCATTAAAATCAAAAAATGGAGTAATAGTTATGCCGGCAGGAAGTGGAAAAACACAAACTGCATTACAATTAATAAGTGAATTAGGTTTAAAAACACTTTGGATTACACATACTTATGATTTGCTTAACCAAAGTTATGATAGAGCAAAAAGTAACTTAGAAGATGTAGAACTTGGAAAAATAGCTGCTGGAAAAATAGATATTGGAACTCATATTACTTTTGCTACTGTTCAAACATTAGTAAAATTAGATTTAACAAGTTTTAAAAATGAATGGGGTTGTATAGTAGTTGATGAACGGACATAGAATTTGTGGAACTCCTGCTCAATTAGGAATGTTTTATAAAGTTATAAATTCTTTGTCTTGTAGATATAAATATGCTTTAACAGCAACTCCTTATAGAAATATAAAAGGAACAGAAAAAGCATTATTTTCATTAATTGGATCTATAATTTGTGAAATACCAAAAGAAGTTGTATCAGAAAAAACGATAAAGGCAGAAATTCAACCTATTTTTACTGATTTTAAAATACCTAGAGAAGCACAAAAAACAGATGGAACAATAGATTATTCAAAACTAACTACAATTCTTTGTGAAGATGAAAAAAGAAACGATATAATATTAGATATATTAAAAAAATGTAAAAACAATTATACTTTAGTTTTAGGAGATAGATTAACTCAATTAAAATATTTACAAGAAAAAATAGGATATGGAGTAAGAATTGATGGAACAATGACAACTAAAAAGAAAAAAGAAAAAAGAGAGCAATACATACAAGATATGAGAGACGGAAAAGAAAATTTATTGTTCGCAACTTATGGATTAGCAAAAGAAGGTCTTGATATTCCTAGATTAGATAGACTTATTTTAGCAAGTCCTCATAGAGATAAAGCAACAATAATTCAATCAGTAGGAAGAGTTGAAAGAAAGTTTGAAGATAAAAAAAATCCTTTAGTTTATGATATTGTTGATAATACTCAATTTCACAACAATATGTTTAAATCAAGAAAAACAATTTATAAAAAAAATGGAAATAAAATTTTATAAAATTTGATACCAGTATTGACAAAATTATAAAAATATGTTATTATAATATTGTCCTTGGAAAGTAGTCCATGGAGTAGATATTAGAAAAGATTAATATTTGTATTTATCGGTCTCATACAAGATAATTAATTATAACTAATATCAATATAATAATCACTATTATATTAAAAACTAAAATAATTAATTTTAGTTTGGATATCAAGAAATATCCCCTTTTATTAAAGTCAAGGATTGATTTTAGTCAATCCTTAATTTTATAGCGGAGTAATATCAATGGCAGATGGCTAGGTTCATACCCTAGAGGTTATAGGTTCGAGTCCTATCTCCGCAACCAATTTTCCCGTTAACTATGATGTACCATAGGGAAGAAGGCAATAAAAATTCGTATGCTAACTTTTTATTGTCTAAAGCATACAGTACAATATAAATAGTCAAATTAATTTGGCTATTTTTTTAAATTTACTATTGACATTAGGTCAATTTTATATTATAATGGTATCAAAAAAGGAGGAAATAAAATGTATTGTTTTAAAGAGATAGAAAATATAAATAGAATATTTCAAAATAGAAATTTGACACAAAAAGAATCATCAGAAGAAATTGGAATTTCAGAAGAAACATTTTCAAGAATTTTAAATAGAAAAAGAAAATGTAGCAAAGTAACTGCTTATGCTATTACTAAATTTTTCGATTCAGAAGCAGATATAGAAGATTATTTTGAAAAAGAATAGTTTTCCACATAATTGTGGATAACTTTGTGGAAAGAAGTGATATTGTGGTTTTAGATGAAATTAATCAATGTTTAGCAACTAAAAATAAAAAAATAAAATTAACCAAAACTGAAACAAAATTACTTATATATTTAATAAAAAACAAATATAAAGTTTGTTCTTATGTAAATTTAATACAATTTGTATATAATGCAAGTGAAGAAACAGTTTATTTATATAGGGATTCACTTACAACAATTATAAGCAAACTTAGAAGAAAATTAAAAAATGAAAATTTAGAAATTAAATCTGTTTATAATTATGGAATTTTTATTAATTATATAATTGATGAAGAAAGAAAAAAAGAATTTAATAGAATTTTAATAAATCAAAAAATTGACAAATTAAAAGATGAAATACAAATTAAAAATAATCAAATAAAAAAATTAGAGGAAAGTATAAGATGAAAGATGAAATATTAAATTTATTAAATATGAAAGATATTGTTGATAAATATGGAATTGAAACAAAAAGAAATATGTGTCATTGTCCTTTTCATAAAGACAAACATCCTAGTATGAAAATATACGAAAAAAGTTTTTATTGTTTTTCTTGTAATAGTACAGGAGATTTAATTGAATTTGTAGAACAATATTTTAATTTAAGTTTTTTAGAAGCAATGGAAAAAATAAATATTGATTTTAATTTAGGATTAAAAACTAAAGGAAAAATAGATAGAAAAAAGTATTTACAATTAAAACGAAAACACGAATTTAAAAAACAACAAGAACTAAAAAAACAAAATATAATAAATAGCAAATTAATTGAAGCTTCTAATAGATATAGAATTTATAATAACATTATTTATAATTTGAAACAAGAAATAACACAAGAAAATTGGGAAGATAAAGTTGAAGTAATTGCATTTTTACAAGAAAAAATTGAATTAATAGATTGGTATATGGAAGATTTAATAAACAAAAAGAACTAAAAAAATATTCTAGTTCTTTTTGTAAAAAAATGTATTCAACGAGCTAATCATTTTTATTATATTTTATTTTTTATTTTTTGTCAATATTGGCACAGATTAATGGATTTGAACCATTACCAACGGTTTTGGAGACCGATATGCTACCATTACACTAAATCTGCATATAATGAGCCTAATGGCTCATTTTATTTTGCTCCACCTTTCCATAATACATAACCACATTTTTTAGTATTAGTTCCATCAACTGTATATCTTACTAAAGGTCTATTATTGTCAATTGAAAGATATTCTGCTTTTTCCCATGGATTTAAAGTACCTATTTTTTTTGATAATGCAGTATCTGCATAAACAGTTTCTGGTGTGCTTCCATTTTGATATACTCTTGCCATTTCTAAATTTCCTCCTTCACCTTTAATTTCTGGAACTGGTTTTTGTTGTTCTCCTAAATGATACCTAATTTTATTTAAAAATCTTTCCCAGCCCATATCTAAAGTTCTATGTGGGCAATATTTTCCACTATAATCTTGATGCTTTGATACTTTTTCTATTCCCCAACCATATTGCCTTAAAAGATATGCAATATAAGCAGCTGCATTATCTTCTGATTTTTCAAATCTTTCTCCTCCTGATTTTGAATAACAGATTTCTATATTAATTTTATTTGCATTTCCTTTTCCATATCTTCCATCTCCAGCTGCATAACAACTTCTATCAAATGGAAGTCCTGTTACAATTCTTTCATCATCAGCAGCAACATGAAACGAAACTTTATCTGGTCTACCTATCATATATGATATTTCTGACATAGCACTTGCATCATTTGCCGTATTATGTACGCATATCCCATCTTTTACTGTTACATCAGGACATTTTGTAGGATATTTTGAACTTGGACAAGTTACATTAGTTATTTGCATTATCAACACCTGCCTCATATTCAGTTTCAAATGTGTTTTCTTTTATATTCTTTTCATATAATTCTTGTGAAAATTCAACTGTTTCTTCTGTTATATTATCCATTTTATTTCCTCCTAACTATTAGAAATTGTTTGTATTTTATTTAATAAATCATGAATAAAATTAGCACCTCTACTTATAAGAATTCCAGTTAAAAAGCTACCTACAAATGGAATAGAAATGCCAAAATTTAATATTGCAAATACATCTAATTGCGTAGCCATCGAAATAACTATGCTGACAATTAAAGCTCCTATTCTATCAATACTTACTTTTCCATCTTGCCAAATCATTTTTAAATTTTCCCAAACAGCCTCTGCAAGTATTGCAATAGCAGTAATTTGTAATAAATTTTCCATTGCAATCCCTCCTTTTTATTTTTTATACATATATATTATATCAAAAAAAAATAGAATTAGATACAAAAAATATCTAATTCTATAAAAAATATTAAAAGGGCAAAGATAATTAAGAAAATATTTTGATATTGGCAATATAATTATATCATAAAAAAATAAAAAACAATAGAAGTTTCTTGAAAAATCAAGATTTTCTATTGTGCTTAAGATGAATTTTCTTGCCAAATATATTCATACAATAATATTGTATCAAAAAAAAATTTATATGTCAATTTGGAGGCGACGGAGAATTTCGCAATCTCAATCTACGGTTTGCAGCCGTATGCCTTACTTTTTGGCTACGTCGCCATATAATAACAAAGGTAGCCTATTATACCTTATTTTTTTAATAATTTAATTA
>CALXXG010000068.1 GCA_944392625.1 uncultured Rickettsiales bacterium | reverse complement strand
ACATATATGATGTATATGAAACCCGAAGAAATGGCAAAATTATACAATGTGAGGACATCAGTTTTCGGTGTGCTTGATTATGAATTAGAGTTTGTTGGAACGCTAAATGATTTGACATCTTATAGCGTAACATATCTTTCAAAATGGTGGGATGGCAATGAGTTGGTTGACTTAACATCAAATACAACACCTTATTCTTCTACAACCACTTATGCAAGAGGACAGATTGTTTATTGGAACGGCGAATATTATCAAGCGGTGTATTATGAAAATGCTTTTTCTAATGTTGCACCACCTAATCCTGAATATTGGCAAGTTGTAACGCCTACATTATGGAACTCAATATCAACATATTCATTAGGTGATGTGGTTTACCAACAAACAGAAGAAGGATATAAATATTTTGAAGCAATAAAAGATGGTTTTAGCGGATATTCACTTAATAATACGACCTATTGGAAAAGTATTACAGTTGATGCATATAGTAGTAGTAAAACTTATGGCGAGGGTGAATATTGCACTTCAAATGATGTCATCTATAAAGCAATATATTATAAAGACACTTTTAGTAATCAAGCGCCAGATAACACAAAATATTGGGCAAAGATTTATTCGCAAATTAATGTAGCAGAACAAGTAGAATGGGGAAACTCAATTAAAGTTTTAACAAGCACTGATTTGACAAACTTTTATAATATACCTAGCGGAAAAACATTTGTCGGGTGGAATACTCGCGCCGATGGGCAAGGGTTTTCATTGAAACCAAATGCAAACTTTACGGTATTTGAAGATATGCAAATTTATCCTATATTCGGAGATGAAGAATAATGGCAGATGTTAGCATCAAAATACAACTACAAGACACAATAGAAGATGTTATTGATGGCGTAAGTGCAAATCAACCTATCAATAATGTATCTTCTGCTGTTTCTAAAAATACACAGAAAAATGATGGAACTCGACTTCTATCATTTGCACAGGGATACCTTAAATTTGACGCAACTGGGCATTTAATAAATGCAGATGGGGAAAGTGGAGGCCCTGTTTTAGAGGGTTCATATAATGGATTTGTCTTTGGTGCAACAAATGCAAATGGCGAATATACGGTTACTTTAACTATCACTGGCTCGCACATTGATAGTCTAATTTTTTATGGAGATAAATTGGCAAACCAATTCCCAGTAGAAGCATATCTAGATGGGGATACAACAAATAAAGTTTATAGCGATGATAATACATGGGCAATAGTTTTTGATGCTCCGACAACATCGCACACGGTTACATTTACTAAATGGAATAGAGCAAATTATAATGCCTGCTTTACACATATAGCCGTTTTAACAAATGAATTAATTTTAAACAAGAAATGGTTAAAGGATGTTGAAAGCCTTTCACAAATTACGGGCCAACCAAATGATATTTCATATGGAATAATTTCTGCAAGTGGAAATATTTCTATTGTGGATAGAAATGGTGAAATTTTTGATTATATTAAAGATGGCATAATACAAAAAAATAATACTAATTTTTCTTTAATTTTTAATGGGAATGTTATTTCTAATTTAATTTTTAGTGATTTTGATTATTATGTTAATTCTAAAAATATAAAATCTGAGTGTTCTGATGGCATAAAAATAATGGGAAATGTTGGAATATCAAATAATGTTAATGGTAAAATTAGCACTCCATTATCTTTTGTTGGTTATCAGTCATTATATGATTTAATACAACTTGATAATTTAAAATTTGATTTAGATTTATCTAATAATATACATACATATTTTGGGGATAAGTCTATTTCAGATTATTTAAAAGATATACATTTAAAAAATTATATTTTTGATTCAAACGAAACATTACAAGAAAGATTTAATTCAATTTGTCAAATTTCACAACTTGGAATGTATTTAAATCCAGACAATAAAATTAAAGCTATTCAATTAAGACCAAAATTATCTGATGATGATTATAAAAAAATTATTTATATACCTAAAAAAAATCAATATTCAGATTTGCAAATAAAGGAAATTACAAATAATAAATATAATAAAGTAAAAATACCAGAAATAGTTTGGACAAAAGAACAAAAAGCATTTGGTTCTAGTTATACAATTTCTTTTCAAAAAATATCAAACTACGGTTCAGATAATTCTGCATCCACATATGATGAAATATACGATACAGATGAGAATATGTTTAATGGCAATACAGAAATAGTAGAAATTACAAGCGCTCCGACTCCAGAAGGCTACACAAGAACAGACTATTATTATAAAACGCATGTTACGTTCGATTTATCAGGAACATTATTACCATATAACTTTTATAATAATTTATATTTATATGTTAAAGATGTAAAAAAAGGGCTTGTTACTGGTCAAGGTTCATATTATAATAAAGGGTCGACTGAAACAACATATATAGCAAATGCAAGTATTAATTCTCATTCTGGAGCAATAGATAATATTCATTTAAGTAATAATAATAATACAATTGAATTTGATTATTATGTGTATAAATCAAATAAATCAACAACTGGTGGATATTGGAATTTTGATTTAGCTCCAACTATTCAAACTACAATACAATTGTATTGTGATGTTTATTCAAACACAACTCAGACTTTAGAGATTTTTAAAGAAGATTTAAAAGAATATGAAACATTAGAGCTACAAGGGAATAAATTTTTAACATCCGAAACAACTTGTAATGGAGTTAAGCTATCATCAATAATAGCTGATAACATATTAAATGATTATTATAATGGGGTTTCTGATGGAACAATAACTGTTTGTTGTTATGATTATTATTATAAGAATGGAGATATTGCAAAAATTTGGGCAAATGGAGAAGTTCTAAATGTTGGAGATTTAATTTGTTTTGAACAATATGAAAATAGAATTTTTAGAATTACTGGTTGTAAATATATATATAATGGTGTTGAAATGATTGATTTAGAATTTCAAGAAATTAAGCAATAAAAGTGAGATTTTAATAATTCTTACATATAATATATAAGGAGAAAAAATATGGCAGAATGGAGCAGAAATAAAGTAGATAGCACACAGCTTAATAATGGAAATGAATTTGACAATAATAGCGATTTTACTCTTGACGAAATGAATGCGATTGTTAATGGCGGACTTTATTCGCAGGATTTTGCGGAACATTTAGCGGACGCCCCTGACATTAGCGAGGCGAATAATACTGGAACTGTGACTATTGCTTTTGTTGACAATATTGTCAATGGAAAAACTTATAAAAAGTTTAAATTTAGCAATTTGAAAGGGCAGAAAGGAGATACTGGGGAGACAGGAGCAACAGGCGCAACCCCTAATATTTCTGTTTCGGCAACTACTTTAAGTCCAGGGAGCCAGGCGACCGCGACAAGAAGCGGAACAAATGAAAACCCACACATCACTTTTGGAATTCCAAAAGGCGAGCCTGGGGATGCTGGAGATTTTGATGATAGTTTGTCAGAAACAAGCACAAATGCTGTTCAGAACAGAGTTATAACTAAAGAATTGAATAGTAAACAAAACAAAAAAATTGATACAAGAGTTATTACAAGAATAAATTCTTTATGGCGTCCAAAAACTTGGAATGGATTAACAGACCTAACATCCAATTTTTATGGCTCGGATATTTGGACGGACGGAGAAAACATTTACTATTCATATTATTCAGACCAATATGTTTTAAATAGAGAGACATCCACATGGGAAACAAAAACCTGGAAGGGATTAACAGAGCTTTTGGGGAGTTATGTTTGGACGGACGGAGAAAACATTTACCATTCATTTACGTCAACATTTGTTTTAAATAGAGAGACATCCACATGGGAAAGAAAAACCTGGAATGGATTAACATTCCTTAACGGGGTCTATATTTGGACTGACGGAGAAAACATTTACTATTCAGATGGTTCAGCGCAATATGTTTTAAACAAGGAAACCTCAACTTGGGCTGTTAAAACATGGAATGGGTTAACAAGTTTTAGGGGGGATTACATTTGGACTGATGGAGAAAACATTTACTATTCAGATGGTTCAGCGCAATATGTTTTAAATAGAGCGACATCCACATGGGAAACAAAAACCTGGAATGGATTAACAGATTTTAAAGGCTCGGATATTTGGACGGACGGAGAAAACATTTACTATTCACATGGTTCAGCGCAATATGTTTTAAATAGAGAGACATCCACATGGGAAACAAAAACCTGGAAGGGATTTACACCACCTGCTTTTGGCAGCTCTGTTTGGAGTGACGGGGAGAATGTGTATGACTCTGAGCGGACGATGCTTATAAAATCTTCAAAGATAAGGAGATAAAATAGATGAAAACAATTGAAATAATCGATAGTGGGCAAGACAAATATATTTTAAAGCCCGATACAAATATTTTAGGTCGCCGATATGACAACATCGCGGAAATGCTTACTATTGTAAAACCTGCGGCAGAGGTTGATAGCGCTTGCATTTTAGTTGCGACTTATGGTGGGAATGTTGTTGACCACATTGCAGTTCGAGGCGACACGATTGAAATTAAGAGTAATCTTTCTCAATATGAAAGCATAAATATTGGGTTTTCTTTTTCGCGACCAGATGGCTATGTAAAGGGCAGTGAGATTAAGCAATTTAAGTTTTTGCCTGCGCCGAAGCCAGATGGCTTTGTGCCAGTGCCAAGCGAGCAAAAGGCCACTATCGATTATTTGGCACAATATGGCTTTGTTGATGCTGTTCTTGATAATAATATTTTAAAGTTCAAGAATTATAATGGTGATGATGTTAAAGAAATTCAATTAAGTGGATTTATTCAAGAGCAAACCGATTGGAATGAAACTAACGATAAAAGTGAAACTTATATTAAAAACAAGCCAACGAAATTAAGCCAATTTGAAAATGACC
>CALXXG010000067.1 GCA_944392625.1 uncultured Rickettsiales bacterium | reverse complement strand
AATTAAATGATGTAAAAAAACTTGTTGAAATTGCTAAAACCCTAAAGAGTGAAGATATTAATAATCCAGATATTTTTACAGAAGAAATTGGAGGAAAAGCATCAACTGTTGGCAAGTTGCAAGAATTAAGAGATGCTTTATTTAAATATCAAAAAGATTTTGCTAGTCAAGAGGGTGGTGCGATATTAGATGGCCGAGATATAGGAACTGTTATTTGCCCAGATGCTGATTATAAATTTTTTGTTATAGCGTCGCCGGAAGAGAGGGCAAGAAGAAGACATAAAGAAATGCTTGAAAAAGGGCAAAATATTGACTATGAGAATGTACTTGCAAACATAAAAGAAAGAGATGAAAGGGATATGAATAGAATAGCCAGTCCATTCAGGAAGGCTGATGATGCAATATTAATAGATACTACAGATAAAACAATTGAAGAAGTGTTTCAATATGTTTTATCTTTTATAAAATAGTTTTTAATAAAAAATGGTTATACTTTGACAAGTTAAACCATTTTTAATTGAAAAATTTATTATTCTTTTTTACTATTTGCGATTTTTGGTAAACATATAGCGGGTCAAGTCCCGCATAATTACAAACAGTTAAAAAATCTTCATTTTTAAGGTTAAACCACATTAAAGCTTTGACCCTATAAGTATTTGCAATCTTTTTCTTTGAATTTGTTTGCAGATCCAACATTGCTTGTAAAATAACCGCCTTCCATAATGCAATTTCGGATTTATAATATAAATTATCATTTGAATATTTGTAGTTGAAATCTTCTGTATCTAGCGATTTGTTGTTTTGATTTTTAATAAATTTACTTTTAGATATTTTCTGTTTATTAAAAATTGGTTCATCGCTTAATATTAGCTCCTTTATTAATTTCTTTTTCATTTTCAACCTTAGGTTATTATTAATATTTTTAAAATAATATTTTATTAATCAATAAAAATTTTTTATAATCATTGGTTGAAAAATAAATTATGGAAGTACATAAAATAATTTTTTTAAATGAAATTATTAGTTGTATTTTTATAAAAAATTTTAACTTTTAAGTTAGTTTGTAGTTAAAAAATATTATATTTATTCTATTATTGGTTGAAAATACATTGATATTTTTTAAAAAAATATAAAATACTTGAATATTTAATAAATAAGTTTAGTATACTTTATAGTATTCACATATTATTTAATTTTAATTGGGTGATAGAACTTGACAACTGATACAAGAACTATAGATGATAAAAATAATAATTCTCCGGAAGAAGAATTTATTTCAGGAGATATTGAAGTATCACCTTCAGTTATAGATAGAGAATTAGTAAGGACTCTTCTTAATAATAGTCTTGAGAAAATAAAAAATAAAATTGAAGATAATGAAGATGATAAAAAAGATGAAGAAGATAGTGATAATAATGATGACAACGACGATGAACAAAATTTTAGAGATAAGGATAAAGAACTAAAGGAGTCTATAAAAAGTCAATTATCCCTTGATACTCAAGATGTTATAAATTTAAACGATGATGAATTAAACCAAATTATAGAAAAATTAAAAAAACGTGGAGTTTCACGCGATAAAGGAATTCAATTACAAAAATTGAGGAATATTACTAAAGGAACTAGAAGTATAGGACTGTAGTTTATTAATAATTAGGTTTGTGACATGGATATATTATTAGTATTGTTTATAACTGTATTTTTTATTTATAAACTGAAAAATAATTTCGGTATTAGAAATGAAGATGACGAGAAAAGAAGAAAGGCTATAGAGGAATTTTTTAGACAGAAATATGGAAATAATTCTAATAGTGGTGTTGTTATAAATGATATTATTGATGTAACAAATGATAGTGCTGTGTCTAATGAAGAAAAAGGTCATGATTTAAATCTTAGTTTAAATGTCTCAAATAATGTGAAATCTAAGTTGGAAAGAATTAATTTTGATGAAAAAAATTTTTTAGATGGAGTCGAATCCGCTGTTGAAATGATTAATGACGCCTTTTCTAATAAAGATTTAGATACATTGCATGAAATGCTTTCCGAGCATGTTTTTTTAAATTTTAAGAAACAAATAGATGCATTAAATATGCAAAATAAAATATTAAAATCTTCTTTAATATCTGTAAAAACTAGAAAAATAGAAAATATATCAATTGTAAATAATATGATAAAAATAACGGTTTTTCTTGAAATGGAACAAATAAATTTTATTGAAAATAAAAAAAAGCAGGTTGTATTAGGTGATAAGAAAAAAATAGAATTAGTCAAAGAATTATGGACATTTGAAAGAGATATAAATTCTAAAAAAAATTTTTGGATTGTTGATAATGTTGACAGTGTAAAATAATGCTTAAAAAATTTTTTATTTTATTTTTTATAATAGTAAGCATTGCAAATGCTGAAACTATAAAAAGTAAAGGAAAAAGTTTTAAAATAAAAAGAGTTGAATTTTCTGATTTAAAAGATTGGGAAAAAGACAATTATCTTGTAGCACTTAAAAGTTTTGTAAAATCATGCAACACGATTGCAAAATTAAACAACAATAAAATAATTAGTTATGAATTATATAATATAAGAGTTGGGGACTTAAGAAATGTTTGTGATATAGCTAATGTAATTGCTGGAACATCGTCTAATGATGCAAGAATATTTTTTGAGAATTGGTTTACACCATTTTTAGTTATAGATTCCAATAGCGGAAAAAATGGTATTTTTACTGGATATTATGAGGCCAGTATAAATGGAAGCAGAACAAAAAGTGATGTTTATAAATATCCAATATATTCAAGACCAGATGATTTGGATAATAAACCATATTTCACAAGGAAAGAAATAAATGATGGAGCTTTGTGCGATAAAAATCTTGAAATATTTTATACTGATAATATAGTTGATTTTTATTTTTTACAGGTACAGGGTTCTGGTAAAATTATTTTGGATGACGGAACTATTGCAAAGTTATCATATGATGGCAGCAATAATAGAGATTATACAAGCTTGCATAATATTTTTGCTAAAAACAAATTAATTAAAAAAAATAAAATTAACGCTATAGCAATTAAAGAATGGTTCAAAAAAAATCCTGATAAAATTAATTATGTTTTAAATCAGAATAAATCGTATATTTTTTTTAAAGAAAGAAATGATGACTATATTAGAGGATCTGACGGCACTGTATTAACTCCTTTTAGAAGTATTGCTATTGATTCAGATTTACTGCCATATGGATTTCCATTTTGGATTGAAACGAAAATTAAAGAAAATAACAAAAAAGAAAATTTCAGAAGGTTATTAATTTCGCAGGATACTGGTGCAGCCATAAAAGGCGCGGTCAGAGGTGACATATTTTTTGGAAATGATGAAAGAGCTGAAATATTATCTTTGGAAATGAACTTTAAAGGTAAATACTATATTTTAATTCCTAATAATATTGTTGATAATATTAAGATGAGAATAGCTAAATAATATTTAAAATAATTTTATTATTTGTATATATTATATTTGAAGTTGTATTTAATGTTATAAATTTAATACTACCTGCATAAAAGATTGGAATATTTATATTATTTTCTATTAAATTATTGCTAAAATTTGATATTATATCATGAATATTGGTTGAATTTTCAGAATCTAAGCTTGCAATTATTATTGCTTTAGGAAAAATATTGTTAGCTAGCATATATTGCTGAAGATGATTTAAGGCTTTATAGAAGTATATTTTATTTTTAAATGAACAGTCTAAAAACAAAATCATATTTTTAAAATTTAGTTGGCTGTAGGTTGCAATTGAATTTACAATTGTAAATAAATTGCCGCCCACAATTTTTTCTTTTAAGAAATAATTATCACTAATTAAATAATTATTAATTAGGCTTAATTCGTATTGCTTTTTATTAAAAATTATTTTATCTAAATCTATATTATGATTGTTGTAATCTGAATTTATAAAATCCTTTAGGTTTTTTCCGTATATTATTTGCCATTTCCATTTTTGTTGTAGAAAATTGAGAATATATCCATTGTCTCCACTTCCAACAATTGCTTTGTTTTGTTTTACTATTTTTTGCTTGTTTAATTTATTAATAATTTCATTTGACCCATATGATTCTGACCAAAACCACAATAATTTTATATCTTTTGACTTCGCTGATTTTATTAATTGATTTATTTTTGATTCATTTAAAAAAATGATTTTTCCATTATTATCTGTTAAAGAAATTTTTTCATTTCCTAATATTTTAAGATTATAATTTATTTTATTTATATAGTCTTTAGCATTTTCAATATCAATAATGGATGGCAAATCAGAAGATAAAATAAGACCAATATCATCCCCATTTTTAACACTGTAACTTTTATTGATTAATTTTATATCTAGTTTTGAAAATAAAGTATAAATTTTGTTGGCTGTTATGTAAAAAAGCTTTTTTAAATTCTTA
>CALXXG010000066.1 GCA_944392625.1 uncultured Rickettsiales bacterium | reverse complement strand
TTCAAAAGTGTAAAATTCATATCAATATATTATCTTGCTTTCATTTTTAAAGAATTGCGCCTTCTTTTTTGAAAGCCACTATAATATATCAAATTAAAAAAGCTTTGTCAACACTTTTTTTAAATTTTTTTTACATTTTTATTATATTCTTATTTTTTATGAAAAATTACTGTTTTTTTTCTCTTCTAAAATTTTAAAATAACTAGAACAATATTCTAAATTTTTTCGAGAATCAAACATTATTTTATGACACTTATAATACTTTATTAACTCGTCTAACCCATTTTTTATTACTTTATCTAATTTTTCATCATAACCCATTATCTTCTTATGATATTCATACTCTAATCTATCTAATATTTTAAATTCGCCGGTTGGAAATATACGCAAGTCCAAATCGTAATCGATATATTTTATTGTATTTTCCTCTATTATAAATGGCGTAGCTATATTACAATAATAATATATTCCATCTTTTTTTATTTGTGAAATAATATTAAACCATTCATTTTTAAAAAAATACATTATTGCTGGTTCTTTTGTTTTCCACCAAGTACCTTGAGCTTCAATAACTTTAGTTTTATTATTTCCAAACACAATATAATCTTTTTTTATATCTAAAACAACTGCTTCATCCCAAGATCTATGAATTTTACCATTATGTTTATAACATTGAATTTGAAATTTATCTCCTATACAAATTTTTTTCATAAATACCTCTTCCTATATATATTATATCATAAAAAAAGAAAGATTAACTTTCTTTTAAATATTTGATAGCAGCTTGGTACTGATCATCAGTATCCAAACTTGGATTTTTAAAATATTTTTCTGATAAATTTACTTCTAAATCAGGTTTTATTCCAACTTCATTTATCCACTCGCCATTTGAAGTCAACCATTTTTTAGTAGTTACTTTATATTGTCCTATTCCTGAAACATTTTGTAAATTTTGAACCGTTCCTTTACCATAACTTGTTGTTCCTATGACATATGCGCCTAATTGTTCCTTTAAACAACTAGTTACAACTTCACTAGCAGACGCACTTATACTGTTTTGTAATATAACTATTTTGTAATTTTTATCTTCATTACCTTCAGAATAAAATTTTTCAATACCATTTTTATCTTCTGTCTGATAAATAACATGAGTATCATTCAAAAACAAACTTAATATATCTTTAGCAGCTGATAAATGACCTCCACCATTTGAGCGCAAATCGATTATTAAACTTTCCATATTTTGTTTTTCTAAATCTTCAAGTGCTTGATGGAACTGTGAATAAGTATTATTTGCAAAAATATCAACTTTAATATATCCAATATTATTGTCTTTCATTTCAGAATGAACAGATTCAATGACTATTTTATCTTTTTTTAAATTAAATGTTAATTCTTCTTCTCTTAAAACAGTAAGATTGATCTCTTCAGTTTGTGAAATTTTATCAACTAACTCAGTTGTAGATAACCCTTCAACACTTTCATTATTAAATTTTGTGATAATATCTCCAACTTTTAATCCAGCTTTGTCTGCAGGACTATTAGGATATATAGTTGTAATAATTATTTCGTTATCCGTAGTCGAACTTATACCGACACCTAATCCTTCATATTCTCCTTCTAAAGTTATTGAAAAATTGCTAGAATCATCTCCAACAAATTCTGAATATTCATCTAAAGAAGAAAGCATTCCTTTAATTGCACTTGAAACCAATTCTTCCTTGTCAATATCACCATAATAATTTTCCAATATATAATTATATTCTTCAATAAATTTTTGAATTTCTTTAGATGCAGTAGAGTAATTTACATCTCCAATCAAATTAGATTTTATTCCTATAAAATATCCTACTAGCGAAAAAATTAATGAGGTTATAACAACAACCAACACAATCTCAAATATTCCGTATTTATTTTGTTCTTTGTTTATACTTTGTTGTTCTTCTTTTTTATACGAAGTTATCTTGGACTTCTTTTCTGATATTTTTTTATCTACTTGTTCAATATTTATTTTTTTATCTGTTTTTTTTCTATTTTCCATAATATCATTCCTTATCTATAATAATATAGCATATTTTAAAAAAAAATACTATTCAATAATAGTAAATTTCACAAAAAAAACAAAATTAAATTTTGTTTATGTCAAATGGTAGTCTGTATGGGATTCGGACCCATGAATGTAACCTTGAGAGGGTTATGTGTTAAACCACTTCACCAACAGACCATATAAGAAGATATTAATCTTCTTCTTGTTTTGATATTTCTTGTAAATGTTCTTTTAAACTATCACCAGTATAATGTTTTTCAATTTTACCTTTTTTAATTTTCAACAAAGTAGAAGTTTTAATTTTTAAATCTTTTATATCTTCAATATCAAAATTACTTTTATCTGATACAAAAGAACTGTTTAAATAATTTGTTAAATCAGCTGTATAATATCTAATTGAATCTTCTTTTTGTTTATATAAATTTAAATATGTTTCATAAACAACTGTATTATAATCATTTTCATCATATATCATTACATAATATTCGTCATTTGGTTGATCTAATATATTTCCTATTAATATATTATCATATTGAATTTTTGCTGAATTACTTGTTTCTTCTTCTTTTTCTTTTTCTTTGTTTACTAAAAATGTTATTCCATAGAACACTACAAATATAACTGTAACAATAATAATTAATTTAATTAATTTTCCAAATTCATCTCCACTACTATAATTAGCTGTTTTTATTTTTTTAGTATTTTTTTTTGCCATTTCTAATCACCTATACAAATTATAACAAAAAAATTAAAAAAAAGAAACATTTTTGATTTTTTTTCACTAATGTTTCATTATTTTCCTATTGTCATAGTATTTATTGAATTGGCAACTTCTAATAATTGATTACTATCTAATTTATCTGATACCACATAAAATTCTACGCCATTGCTAATCCAACTAACTGAATCTTCTGCTAATACGCCAACACTATCCGTAATTATAAATGGCTCTCCATACATTGGAATTGTCACTAATTCACTTGTAGGACTTACAGTTTCTTGAACTATTGTAAATGGACTTTCTCCGCTAAAGGTTAAAATTACTCTTTCACCGTTATCAGTAGATACTTTTTCTTGGCCAGATAATTGTGTATTATTTGGTATATACATTGGATAAATTATGGAATCTAAAGTTTCGTTTGCTTCATCTAATTCTTTGCTTACATTACTACTTAAAACAAAGTAATTTTCATCATAGGTAGCTTTATAATCAATACTATTAAATTTCATTTGCATTTGAACTTCATCTTTTTCGTTTAATACAACAACAGATTTCAAATTTAAATCTTTATCTAATGTTATTTTTTGTTTTGATAATTCACTATTATTAGAATAATTTACTTTTGTTGTAAAAATATAATTATTATCTACTTCTTCAAAAATTCTTTCATTATCACTTTCTATATCTTTTAAAATTGTTTGTAATAAATAAGCTTGGGAATTATTATATGGCCATTCACTTTGAAATTTAAAACTTTTATTTAATGATGGAGTTAAAACATAAACACCTTCACTATTTTTTAAAATTATTTGTTCATGATTGTTTGTTTTATTTTTTAAACTAACCTTAAAATTGTTTTCTTTTTGATATGCAACTTCTACGTCATATAAATAACTATCTTCATTATTTATAATTTCTAATTCACCATTTAAATAATATCCTTCGGAACTATTTATCTTTTTGTTAAAATCTTTAACTATATCTTTTTCACCATATTTTCCACATCCAACTAATAAAAAGCAACTCAAAATAGCCAAATATAATAAATATTTTTTCATTTTCTCACTCCTTGATAAAT
>CALXXG010000065.1 GCA_944392625.1 uncultured Rickettsiales bacterium | reverse complement strand
TTTTTGTGTTAGGATTGGTTGTCAGTCTTCCCGCCATTAATTCTTTTAACGTACCAAATACTCTTTGGTACGTTTTTTTACTTAAAACCTTTGTATGTTCTTTAATTTGTGTTTGGTAAACGTAATTTAAACTCAAAGCAGATAAAAAAATATCTTTTCTTCTTGCTCATGCTTTAAAACATTTATCGAAACAAATGCCAACTTTTCAAACTTATCATCAATTGCAGTTTATACTCATTTGTAAAGCAATCAGTAAAAAAAGAAGAAGTTAAACTTCTTCCTTTTTACTCTTTTTCTTTAGTTCTCTTTCTACCCTTTGAATATCTTTTGGTGTCACTTTTAAATTTACTGGATTATAAACAAATTCTTCATTAAAAATTTTCTTATATTCATTTTTAAAATATTCTTCTTCCCTTAAATTGTCAAATAATGGCCAAATTTGATAATACAATTTCCAATCCGTTTCTGTAAATTTTTGCATATATCTAATTATCTCATTTTTATCTTCCAATAAAACATATTTAGCATATATATATCGATCATTACAGTTTGTCCAATCCATATGTTTTAAAATATCATTCATTTTGTCTAATTCTTTTAATTTTTTATATGCAATACATAAATTAATTTTATACGTATATAAATAATCAGATGAGTGCTTTAAATAATTAGACAATTGATTCTTTAACAGCAAAGACGCCAATTCAGGACTTTTATTCAATTTATTAACTATATTCTCATTTATTGCTTCTTCAATAAAATCCATCATTTTCGCATCTTTAGAAAAATATTTTTGACTAATTATTCCAAATAAATATGTTGTTGATAAATGAACAGTATAAAATAAAAATGTAATATTGTTAGGATCAAATATTATCCTTTTATTCTTTTCGATATTAAATCCATACTTTTTATACTTTTCGATATTTATGTCTTTTAAAAAGAAATTACACGGTTTACTATCATTGTGTATAATCAAGTTACGCAATTCGCATAAAAATATAAAATCATCATAATTTGACATCTGTTCTTTGATATTTAAAGAAAGTTTTTTATCCAGCCATTCAAATTGTTCCTTATGACTTTTCCTAAAAAAAGAGTCTATAAATTTGTGAATATAAAAATCTTGTATGCTACATGTATCGATACAATTACTTAATTCGCAATATTTTACACTCTCATCAATTACATTAATTTGTCCAGTGATATGCTGAAATAAGTAAGTTAATAATTCTGACAAAAACTGGTCAAAGTTTGTTACAAGAGAAACGACTAAATTAGCAGGAATCATATGTAATAAATATTCAGATTGAGCCATCTTATTTGAAATAGTTTCCAATTGGTTTATTAATACATAGCCATGGTGTTTCTGTTCAATATCCTTTTGTAATTTCCTTATTTTAGAAATTGATTTAGCCCATCTTTTATAGAAAACATCATACTCTTTTATGTTATTTGACATTGATTTAAAAGTATATAATTGTATGGCATCATAATTTGTAATAATTCGTTTATAAATATTTGTATAATTAGTATAAATTTTTTGCGGATTTTTTCTCAATTCCTCTTCTGTTAATCTTGACATAACTACTCCTTGTAATAAATACAATATAACACAATTCTTATTTTGTATCAAGATAAAATAACTTTAATCCCTTTGTTTCCAATATAGATTTTAGTGTTAGGATTGGATAGCAAACTTCCCGCCAAGTGGAACTGATAAGAACATTTTTGTTTTTATTAGTTTTTTTATTTGATAAATTTTAAGATTGACAAGAATAAGTTTGTATGTTAATATGTGTTTAGGGAGATTTGATGGAAGGTAAATTAATCGTTTTTTTAGCAGCGTCTCAAACAGGTAAAGATTTTTGCGCAAATTATCTAATAGATCAAGCCAATAAAAATGGAAAACTTTTTGACTTGCCTATAGATTTTAGGTATGCAACGGCTTATAAAGTTAGAAAAAGACGAGAAGACGATCCTTCTTATATTCGTTGTGTAGAGGATAAAAAAGAAATACCTTTTGTATATGATTTGGCTGCTCAAATTTTAGACAATCAAACTATTGCTTATAGCTCTTCCGAAATAGAAAAAGGATTAAAAGATGAAAAAAATAGTTTAAAAGGTTTAGTTATTTGTACAACAAGTGTTGAATTGGTTGATTTGTTAAAGAAAAAGTTCCCTAATGATACAATTGTGGTTTTGATTTTAGGCGGAATTAAAAGTTATGAACAAATAGCTTCTACTGAAGCGGAAAGGTATGGGAAAGAAATAGACAACCCTATAGTTGTTGATAGCAGTGAAAGAAGATATAAACATTTGGAAGAAAATATTTCTCAATTAAACGGTTATTATGAAAAAGCCGATTATGTTTTGCATAATAGATGGAGTATTAGCAGATATTTAGATCCCGATGGCTCGAGAATGAAGAAGGAAGTAGATTGTTTATGCAGATATATTTTAGATGACAGAATGGATTTTTGGGGGCATTGGCGGCGCAAGAGAAAAGAGCCAGAAGAAGAGAGCGAATAAAAAGAGATTCTCTATGTTGAATTTTAAAAGTTAAAAATTATAATCATCTAAATTTTGCATTAGGAAAAAGGTTTTGTGAAAAATATTTATAATAAGTCAATATTTT
>CALXXG010000064.1 GCA_944392625.1 uncultured Rickettsiales bacterium | reverse complement strand
ATAATACTATTATATATGATAATGCTATAATAAATAAGTTAGATAACAATAAAATGACATATAAAGCAAGTGAATATGAAGGCGAAAGAATAGCTAAGATTATAGCTAGATGCGGCCACTGTTCTAGAAGAGAAGCTGAAAAATTGATAGCTGATGGATGTGTAAAAGTTAACGGACAAGTAATAACAAGTCCTGCTATTAATATTACCGATCAATCAATAAAAATAAATAATAAATTATTAAATACAAAAGAAAAAACTAGAGTTTGGCTATTTAATAAACCAAAAGGTAGTGTTGTAAGCTCAATAACTGATAAAAAAATTCCAACTGTTTTTGACTTACTACCAAAAAATATGCCGCGTGTAATAGCTGTAGGAAGACTAGATATAAATACTGAAGGGCTTTTGATTTTTACAAATAATGGAGAATTATCTAGTTATATAAGCAGTCCAAAAACTGCTTGGACTAGACATTATAGGGTTAGAGTTCATGGAAAATTAAATAAAAAAAGGTTTGAAGCTTTAAGTAAAATAGGGCCAACAATAGATGGTATAAAATATAAGCCAATTAAAATACTAGTTGAAAAAGAAGGAGAAAGTACTAATTCATGGTTAAGAGTTTCAATAAATGAGGGTAAAAATAGAGAAGTTAAAAATATAATGAAAGACTTAGGTCTTGAAGTTACAAGATTAATAAGAACAGGTTTTGGACCATTTCATTTAGGAAATTTACAAACTGGTATGATAAAAGAAGTACCAATGAAAACATTGAAAGAATTAATTGGAAACAATGTAAAACTTGAATAATATTGTAAATAGATTTAGTAGGCGGGATCTGAAAACACCGATATAACACGGCTCCATAAGCTTTAATTACGAAGGAGGAGGCGAATCCTAACTAGCAATCTGGACCACTTATAGAATCCCGCCCTACGGGCTTTTGTTATATAACAGTTTTTCAGTCTGTGTAATTTGATTATAAAATAAATACTAATTAATGGTACATTAATTTTTTAAAAAAGCAACAAAATAAATAATTAAGTTAATGTTTTTAAATACATCCATAACAAATAAATTGTTCTTTGTTTATAAATTTAATAATTACTTTTTATAAAATACTGTTTCATAAAATATTTATATTAATGTTTATTTTAGAAAACAATTACATACTGAATTGTCCTATATTTTTTAGTATATCTTGAATAATACTTTGCTTTTCATCATTAATATTTGTTGTATCATTTAGTATTTCGTAATTATTAGAATTTATGTTATACAAAGATAAATTTTTAATTATATCTGTTTCCTTATCAAATTCAAGTACAAGTAACTTTTGATTACTTATTTTTGGCTTAAAAAATAATACCTCTTTCATTTGATATGAATAATAAATCCATATATTATCGTCAAAATATGATTTATTTAATGGATATCCTAAATATCTCAAAGTATTTTCTTTATTTGTTAATCCAACTGATATTTGTGAAATATCATCTTCATCAAATATATATCCCTTTTGCGATACATTTTTTGTAATACAACCAGAAAAAATCAATAATGATATTAATATTAATATTATTGTTCTTTTTTTCATATTAAACCCCAAAGCTATCAAAGTTTCCATAAATAGGTCCAAATACAGCTAAAACAACCCAAGCCATAAGTCCACCCATAACAAACATAATCATTGGTTGTAACATACCAATCAATTGATCAATGGAATCGTTAATTTCTGTTGAATAGAAATATTGTATATTTTCCATTGCATCACTTATATTACCACTATCTTCGCCAACTTTAAACATTCTTAAAACCATATTCGGGAAAAAAGGTGAAGATGAAAGTGCATTTGAAACTGATTTACCATCAGATACTTCTTGTTTTATTCTCTCTATATCTGTTTTTAAAACCGTATTTTTAACAACAGAACCAGAAATTGTTAAGCATTCTAAAACCGGTATGCCGCTTGAAAATGTAACTCCATAAAATTTTGTAAACTTTGACATTTCAATTTTTATAATAATATTTCCTATAACTGGAAATTTTAATTTAACAAAATCAACCCAATATTTAATTACTTTATTTTTGGATAAAATTTTAATTGTAATATAAATACCTATTGCTATTATTACGCCTTTAAAAAAATACTTTTGGAAAAAATCGGACGTTGCAATTAAAGCGTGGGTATAGGAAGGAACTTCTATACCTTGATCCATAATAAAACCAGTAACTTTAGGTACGACAACTCTTAACATAATAGCTGCAACTATTATCATAACAAATAATGAAAATATAGGATATCTAATTGCTTTAATTGTTTTTCTTTTAATTTCAGCACTCCATTTAATATTTTCGTATATATTTTTGAATGCTACCTGTAATCCACCAGTTTTTTCACCCATTCTGACTAAACTAATCATTATTGGATCAAATACTT
Organism: uncultured Rickettsiales bacterium; assembly: GCA_944392625.1. GTDB lineage: Bacteria > Pseudomonadota > Alphaproteobacteria > Rickettsiales > UBA1997 > CALXSC01. The sequence continues at coordinate 1,449 of CALXXG010000064.1, read as the reverse complement.
TTTTATGTTTTTCCATTGCTTCAGATAATAACTTTCCTCCTTTTACCGATTCATATATATCTGCTGCTACATCTTTAATTTTTTGATTATCAGAAAATTCTTTTAGATCTGACAAAGAATCCAATAGTGGAACCCCAGCTCTTTCTAACTGCTCTAAATGAATAAAAAATGTTATTAGGTCTTTATTTGTAATTTTATCAAGAAAGCCCAAATTTAAAACTGAGGCTTTTATTTCTCTAAAAGATATTAATGTTAAATTGGATTCATTTAAAATTTGTTCCAAAGCATATTCATTTGATGCCTGAATCGTACCTTTTACTATTTTATTTCTATTTTGATCTAAAGCTCTATAATTATATTTCTTATTCATTTAACGCAAAATTAATCTAATATGCAATATAAAAATATAATAAATAATAATTAATTAAAATCAACCTATTTTATAAAGTATTAAAATATTGTTTTTTAATAAAAACGTTTTATAAATATTAATAAAACAAAAACAAATCATAATATGAAAATAACGCTATTAGGAACCGGAACAGCAAATGGCTACCCAAGAATTACCAATAACATTTGCAGCAATATAGATAATTCAAACACAAAAAATACAAGATTAAGAAGCTCTTTTTATCTACAGGACAACGGCAACAATCTATTAGTTGAATGCGGTCCAGACATAAGGCAACAAACAATAAAATACAACATAAAAGATTTTGATAACATTTTCATATCCCACGGACATACAGACCACATGATAGGCGTATGGGAACTTGAAGAAATAGTAGGACTTTACAAAAGAAATCTCAAAATCTATGGAAACGAACAAACAATAAATATAATAAAAGAAAGATTTCCATGGATGTTTGACAACGAAGAAAACGAAAACGGTTCCATAACACTAAACAAAATCTTACCACTTGAAATAATTAAAATAGGCAATTTTGATATTTTACCAATGAATTTTAAACACGGAAAACAATACATCTCAATGGGTTTTAGATACAAAAATTTCGCATTTTCTCCAGATCTTCATGAAATACCACAGGAAAACGACAAATATTTAAAAGATCTAGATTTATGGCTATTAGAATGCAATGACCTAGAATACAATGAAAAATACGGACACACACACCTACAGCAAGCACTTGATTTTATAAAAAAATACCAACCAAAAAAAGCAATATTAACACATATCGGCCCAACAATAGACTACGACAAAATCTCAAAACTATTGCCAAACAATATTGAAATTGCTTATGACGGAATGGAAATAGAAGTTTAAAATAACTATTTTTACATTATATGATTTATTTTATAAGGCATGGAGAAACAGACTGGAATATAGAGAAAAAAACTCAAGGACATACAGACATTCCCCTTAATGATAGTGGAAAAAAGCAGGCATTAGATCTTGCAAACAAAATTAAAAAAATAAAAATAAATAAA
>CALXXG010000063.1 GCA_944392625.1 uncultured Rickettsiales bacterium | reverse complement strand
AATAAAATCTTCAATTGAAGTTGTGATTTCATGCCAATCATCTGTTGTTTCAACGTTTTCAGCACCTGCATCAATTGCAGCTTCCAGCATTTCATCTTCTTTTGCAGCACTTCCTTCATAGCCTATTAGACCAACTTTATTGAACATAAAACCTACGCTACCTGTTTCGCCCATGTTTCCACCATATTTTGTAAATGTAGATCTAATGCTTGCAGCCGTTCTATTTTTGTTGTCTGTTAAAGCTTCAACAATAATAGCAATACCGTTTGGACCGTATCCCTCATATCTCATTTCGTCCCAATTTTCACCAGCGGCACTTGAACTAGCTTTTTTGATAGCTGACTCTATATTTTGTTTAGGCATACTAGCTTTTTTAGCTGCATCTACGGCCATCCTTAATCTAGGGTTAAAATCTGGATTAGGATCACCCAATTTTGCTGCTACAGTAATCTCTTTTAACAATTTTGTAAAATTTTTGGCTCTCTTTGCATCTGTAATTGCTTTTTGATGCTTTGTTGTAGCCCACTTTGAATGTCCTGACATATATATTATAAAAATTAATTATTAAACATTATCCTGTTATAGATTAGTATATTATTTTTAAATTGCAATTTAAAAATAAAGTTTTAGACTCTTAACATATTTACTTTTATAATTTTTATTTTAAGTGCTTAAAAAAACTATAAAATACAGTTTAATATTAGTTTATTTTAATGTTGCATATAATTTATTATATGCAGCTGATGTTATAAATATTACAACTCCAACTGTTGGAGACTATGTTTTACAAGAAGGCGACACTTTAAATATATCCAATAATGGTTTTATAAATGGTAAAATAACGACAAGTCCTGGAGTTCAAAATTTTATAAATATAACCACAAACTATAATACCTATAGAGAAAATTCTGGATATGGTTCAACATATTTTGGTGAATTGGCAAATGCTTTGAATCAAATAAGTATAGAGGGTACATTAGAAAATCCTGTGTCATTCTATATATCAAATGAATTTTATGTAGACAGTCTTAATTTAGATAATGCTAATTTAACAATAAATAGCAATAATATATCAATAGGTAGAATTACAGATAAAGCAGGTTCAAATACAAATATTTATTTAAATAATGATTTTGGAAGCGGAACAACTTTTGGATCATCATCTTTTTCCATAACAAGTTTAACAGTTAATGATGGTGTCACATTTAATTTGGATAATAATGCCTACATAGATAATATATTATTATCTGATGCTTCTATAGTTAATATTAATGATGGATCAAACGTATACGGAGCAATATCATCTACTACAAACGGTACTGGAACAATAAATATCAACAATACAAATGTTAATTTATCAAATATAACAATTGGGAAATCGGAAAGTTCAATTGATACTGTCAACTTTAATGGAACAGGAACTTCTTTAAACAAAGCCATTTATGCAAATTCAATTAATTTAAATAATGCTAGATTAGATTTTAATTATGGCGCTGCTGCTATTGGAACAGTATCTGGAACAGGCATAATTAAAATTAATACAAATTACATAACAAATGGTGGAGAAATTACAGATGGCTATAATACTATATTTGGAACAGCTAGCAATCATTTAGAAACAATAAGAATAGAGAACTCTAATTTATCATTAGGTAATGTTGCTTATATAGATAATATATATATGGTTGAAAGTGGAACAGGCAATTCTCCTTCATTATATATTTTTTCCAATGCTGGAGTTAATGGAACAATATCAGCAAAAACAAATAACTTTGGTCTTATTGATTTAGTTAGAAATTATAATACATTAGATCAGACATCAAGTGATTACTTCAATACAACTTTTGGACAAGAGGGACATTCATTAAATACTCTAAATATTAGAGGAACAAATACGCTAACATTAGGTAATATGGCATATATTAATAATATAATATTATCTGAAGCAGATTCAACTTTAAATTTAGCAGGGACATCTTCCGGAGTATCTGGATCAATTATTGGTTATGGCTCAGTCAATATTTTAAATAACTATTCAACCGAGATAAACGCTAACAATACAACAAATTTTGGTACTAACGAATCAACAAAATTAAATTTATTAAATATTGGCCAAGATGCTAATGGATTAATTCCTGAAATACAATCTAGTTTAACATTAAACAATACTGCTTACGTAAATACTATAAATATAGCCAATAACTCAAGTTTGACTATAGGAGAAAATGGAAGTGTAAATGGAGCAATACAGGGTTCTCAAGATAATCAAGGAACAGTTACTATAAATAAATCCTATAATACAGCAACAGAAAATACAGTATTTGGAACGGCCAATAACAGACTAAAACAGGTTAATATTGTAAATAATAACTCAGCCAATAATTTTACATTAACCAATGCAGCCTATATAGATAACCTACAGATTAATGCAAACAGCATATCCTACACGGATACAACAAGGCTGCTTACAATGGCTTCTGGTTCTCAGTTAAATGGTTCAATAACACTAAACGCATCAAACAATGATGTATTGATTGGAATCTCTCTTGACAATAAAAATATAAATGAACTAAGCAATCTATTAACTCTAGTTGGAAGTGAAAATAGCGGAACAGCTTCAGTTTCACAAGGCAACGAATTATTTTTAAATCTTGTTGATAGAAACCAATTGACAGATGGACAAAGAATTTTAATAGGAAGTGGTCAGGACTATTCAAATGCAGGTTTTATTTATGATGGTATATTCTTGGATTTAAAACTTGACAATTCAACAGCAAATAGTTTATATCTTAATGTCAATGGAGTTAGAACCCCTACCCTACAAAACGTCTCTCAAGCAACTTTAACTTCTGCAAATATTATAGATAAATGGAATTTCAATACAAAAAGCGTTGATGAAAATAACTTAACCCATAGCCTGCAAATCATTGAAAATAATAATGAATTCTTTCATGCATTGCAAAACTTGACTCCTGATGTATCTGGTTTGAATGTTAAAATACCAACTCAATCAATAGTCAATGCTGTAGCAAATATAGATAAAAGATTAAGGTTTTTAAGAATTTCAAAAATAAATGAAACCACAAATTATTTTTCAGATAATCTTTTGAAAAACATGCTGCCATACCATGATGAATATATTAAAAAAAGAAATATCTGGTGGGAACTTTTTGGCGGAACGCTGCATCAAGATACAAAAGACAATATTTTTGGCTATGATGCGAACTACTATGGCTTAACCCTTGGCTATGATTTTAAAGTAAATACAAACTTTGTATTTGGCGCTTCCTATACATTTAATTTCGTGGATGCAAATGATTTAGATACAATAAAAAGCGATAGAGACGATTTAGAAGCTTTCACAAACAATATAGACCTCTATATGATGTTATATAACAAAAGAAATTATTTAACATTAAATGTTGGTGCTGGCTACAATAGATATCAGCAAGAAAGGAAAATAAATTTTTCAAACTTCGATAGAACAGCAAAAGCTAATTATAATGGATTTTCTTATCATGCAGGCGTTGAATATGGTATTAACTTTATGCTATATAATAAAAAAGATTCAATGGAAAAATTAAAAGTAATAAATCAAAAAACTGGAAAAATTGATACCGTTGAGCAGGTAAATCAAAGACTGAATTATTATAATGATAGCGATTATAATAGTTTTTTAATGCTAACTCCTAAAGTATCTTTAACCTACAATACTATAATGATTGATGACTATACGGAAAAAGGAGCTGATGCCGCTAATTTAGCCATAAAAACTAAAGATTATACCACAATTGATGTAAATGGTGGTTTAGAACTAATCTATAATAAGCCAATTAATTCCTATACAAACTTTCAAACTATTTTAGATGGTTTTGTCAGCTATGCTTTAGATAATAAAAAGATTGAATTGGATGCCAGATATATTGACGATGATCAGGTATTTAAAGTATATGGGTTTGACATGCCGGATTTAACCTATAATGTTGGTTTAACATTTAATTTCAACTTTTATAGGCAATTTAGTATAGGTTTAAACTATAATTACACATTTGCTGAAGATTTTGACGGACAAATGGTAAAATTAAGTGTATTGTATAATTTTTAAAAAATGTATATGACAAAAAATTTTAAGAAGATTTTTCTATTTTTATATTTTTCAAGTTTTGTATGTAATAATTTATTTGCTGCTCCAACCGCTATAACAATTGATTCTGAAGTAACGGGAAATTATGAGGTATATGATATTGATGAAAATACTGGCGAATATGTTCTTATAACGGAAGGTGGAAAAGTCAGTGGAAATATAACAAATTCAACTGCATATCCATACAATCCAGGACACGTTGATATTAGCAATTATAATGGAGAGTATGATACGAAAAAAAACAATACGCAAATAGGAACTTCCGATTCTTATTTAGATTATGTTTTAGCAAGCGGCAGCAATACGACTTTAACAATTTCAAACCCATTATATGCAAATAGAATAGCACTTGAAAATTCCATAATCAATCTTAATGATTCAACTGCAAATATACAAAGTTTTCAAATACATAATGGAGTTTTGGACAAACAAGCAGGCAGTACAGTAAATATTAATGTTAATTATAATGATAAAAATACAACATTCGGTTTTTGGCAAGATACTTTAGATAAAAATATGTCAATAGAAAAATTAAACATAGCTGATGGAAAGAGTTTGACATTAAAAAATTATGCTTTTGCTGACAATGTTCAATTGGGCAATAATTCACAAATTATAATAACATCCGATCGCGATAATTCTACAGATGGAGTAATAAGAGGAAACGTTTTTGGGACTGGACTTGTTGTTATAGATAGAGACTATAATGAATTTGATACTGTATTTGGCAGCCAAGGAAATTCATTGTCTGTATTGGATGTCAACAGTGGATACACTTTAACATTGGAAGCAGCCGAAGGCTATCAAAATATTGCGTATATAGACGAATTGGCTTTAGATAATAATGCTACATTAAAATTAGGCAATAATAGCCAATTAAATGGTAATATAATTGGTGCAAATAATAATATTGGAAATGTAATTATAGATACAAATTATAATTATGCCAATACAAACTTTGGTGCTTTAAATAATAAACTTAGCACATTAACTATTAATGAAAACTCGTCTTTAACTTTAGGTACTAATAAAGCTTATATAGATATAATAAAATTATCAAATGCTTCGTCATCATTAATACTAGAAACTGACTCAAAGGTTGATGGCATAATAACAGGCGCGGGTTCAGTCAATATAAATACAGATTACGATTCTATTGGTTTGTATAATACATATTTTGGTACTAATACAGATAATTTGCAAACATTAAATATCAACAATTCAACATTGGATTTAGGCAATAAAGCCTATGTAGCAAATTTAAATTTAAATGGCGGAAGCTCAGCGTTAAATATTAACGATGGGTCAGGCATTGATGGAACAATATCAGGTACGGGAACTGTTGATTTAAACATAGATTACAGCACTTTGAATACAGATGATACCTCTATTTATAATAATACAATTTTTGGAACAGAAACAACTTCGCTTGCTGAATTAAACATTAATAACGGCAAAATGTTGACATTAGGCAATACCGCCTATGTAGACACTTTAAATTTAGAAGATGAAAATACAGTATTAAACTTGGAAAATGCTGGAATACTAAACGGAAATATCATAGGAAGTGGAACTGCCAATATAAATGCTAATTATTCAACTATTGATAACGCTACATCATTTGGTAATTCTACTACAAACCTTAGCACGTTGAATATTAAAGAAAACACTAATTTAACTTTGGGAAATGACGCCTATGTCAACAAAATAAATCTAAATGATAATTCAACGCTAAATCTTAATGATTCTTCAAATATTTATGGAACAATTAGAGGTGTTGGAAATAACGATTCTGTTAATATAAATACTAATTTTATTGGAAATAATGCAACCTATTTCGGAGAAAGCGGAAACTCAATATCAAATGTGAATATAGCAAGTGGCGCATCGCTATCATTACAAACAAATACCTATGTTGACAAGTTTAATATGGCGGCATCCAACTCCAGATCTATGGGAAATATTTCCACTCTATCATTTATAGCTAATAATGGAAACTTAACTATAAATAATTCAAATGGTATAGCTTACAACTCCAATACAAGTATGCCAGTTTTAATAACCTTAAAAAATACATCAGGCAACCCAAATAATGAATATATAAATCAACTTTATGATGTTTCAAAAAGACTAAACGCTTCAGACTTGGGTGATTTAAATATACAAAACAACAATATCTATGTTAATGTCATAGACAAACAATCAGCTGTTGGCACTCAGTTTTTAATAGACTCAAGTGGCAATCCAACTTCATTTGCAGAATCTGCTGTTGCCTATGAGGGACTTTATAAAGATTTAAAATTAAAAACTCAATACAATTCAACAACTGGTGCTACTGATTTATACTTAGTTGTAAATGATGATAGAACCCCTACCCTAAACGATATTTCACAAAGTGCCTTAACATCTGCAAATGTTCTTAATAATTTAAGTTTTGCCAATAGAACTCAAGAACAAAATGCGCTGATAACCAATTTACAAAATATATCAGGAAAGCAGGAATTTTTCCACGCATTAAATGAATTGGCTCCAGATTCATCCGGATTAAACCTGCAGGCTCCAGCTCAATCAATAATAAGCGCTGTAGCAAATATAAATAAAAGGCTGTCCTATTTTAGAAGAATGAAGTTTGATTCTTTGACTAATAACTATAATATGAGCAACCTTTCAAGAAATGACGTAAAATATTATGATGATTATTTTATAAAGCCATATAATGAAAATAATGTTTGGATTGAAGGGTTTATTGGAAATCTACATCAAGACACAAAAGATAATATTTTTGGTTATGATGCTGATTATTACGGCGGCACTATTGGCTACGATGTCAGAGTTACTCCAAACTTTATTTTTGGCGCTTCCTACACATTTAATCAAATAAAAGCAAATAATCTTGATAATATTAAAGCAAATAGAGATGATTTAGATGTTATAACAAATAATGCCGATCTTTATTTTATGCTTTACAATAGACTTAACTATTTAACATTAAATATTGGTGGTGGTTATAGTAATTATGAACAAAAAAGAAAAATAAGATTTTCTAATTTTGATAAAACTGCAAAAGCTGATTATAATGGATATTCTTACCATGCTGGTATTGAATACGGAATTAATTTTATGCTATACAATCCACTTCTAGAAAATAATGACGAACCTGTAAATTTGAGAATAATTAATGAAGTAACCGGCAGAACAGATAGAACTAGAACTATTAACAAACAGTATAATGGCCGTCAAATTGGACGAATAAGAAATTTTGTTATGTTAACGCCAAAAGTTTCTTTAACCTATGGAAACATAGTAGTTGATGATTATACAGAAAAAAATGCTGATTCTGCAAATTTAAACATAAAAACAAAAGACTATGATTATTTAGATTTAAATGCCGGTTTAGATTTAACATTAAGCAAAGGCTTAACCGCCAATACTAGTTTGCAAACAATTTTAAATGCTTCTATAAACTATGGAATTATAAATAACAAAGTTGAATTAGACGCTAGATACGTTGATACAAATGAAACATTTAAAGTTTATGGTTTTGAGCCCAATGATTTTACTTACAATGTTGGTTTAACATTTAACTTTAGCTTTTATGAAAAAGTTGACTTAGGATTCAGCTACAACTATTTATTTGCTGATAGTTTTGATGGTATGGAAGGAAGGATAACTTTATTATGGGCATTTTAATTCTTGAAAAATAAAAAATAAATTATAACTTATAGTTGTATCAATAAATAAAATGTCTATGAAAAATCTAAAAATAAATATTATTGTACTTGTAATGACTATCTCTGTATTGTCATCAATTATAGAGGCTAAAGCCTGCACAAAATTTGTATATACTGGCGATAACAATATAGTTTTAACTGGAAGAACAGCTGACTGGGCCGGTAAGCTTGATTCCAACATTTGGCTATTTCCTCGTGGAATAAAACGAAACGGACTGGCAGGAAAAAATTCTGTTGAATGGACATCAAAATACGGAAGTATTGCAACAAGCGTTCATGATATGATGACAATTGATGGCGTAAACGAAAAAGGTCTTACAATGGCAATATTAAGACTAAAAGAATCAGAATTTATACCACAAAATAAGGCTGGCAGAAGAAAAGCTTTAGGCATTTCACTATGGGGACAATATTTTCTAGATAATTTTGCAAATGTTGAAGAAGCTGTTGAATCCATGAAAAAAGACAAAATTTATGTTGTACCATTAAAAGTAGCCGGCGGCGAGAGTTCCGGAATGCACTTAGCCATTTCAGATTCAAAAGGTGATTTTGCAGTATTTGAATATACCGGTGAAAAATTACACATATATTATAACAAAAATTTCAAAGTTGTAACCAATTCTCCAAAATATTCAAGTCAAATGGCAATAGACAACTATTGGAACAGTGTAAACGGCAAAAATTTTTTACCAGGCACAAGTAATTCATCTGACAGATTTGCAAGAGCCTTTTATTATCTAAACAAACTTCCAAAAACTAAAGATATTGATTTAGCAACAGCCTACGTGTTATCTCTAATAAGAAACGTGTCATCACCTTTAGGTATTGAAAACGGCTCACAAAATCAAGAAGAATCTGCAACCATATGGAGAACAATAACGAACCATAGAGATATGACCTATTTTTTTGAATCAGCCTATAAAAGCTATGGCTTTACAATTAACCTAACAAAAGTTAATTTTGATAAAGATCAAAAAATACAGGTTATAGATATGGAAAATGGAAAATATTATTTTGGTGACGCCACAGATAAATTCAAAGAAACAGAATCATTTAATTTCTTTCCATCAGATGGCAAGCTCGTAGAAGTAAAATAAATAAAAATTTTATCAATATTAAAGCCAACCCACCAGCCTAGCGGTGGGTTAGTGTTTTTCTTCAGCAAAGTTCATGCATGAAACATCTAGCCATGTTTTCCTCTACTTAGGCACTACAAATTACCCTATAATCTGTCAAATAAAAATAAGTAAATTTAATTAATATACATTTAAATATATATTTATAGCTATTTGACGCTGCATTTTATTATTTATACAAAGCAATCCATAAATTATTAAACTTTAATATAAGCATCAAATTGTCTTCCACTAAGATTTAATATAAACAATATTATAAAAGTATATATCCCTTATATACAAGTTTTCATCATGGTAAGTCTACACAAGTAGAGTAGAAAATTGCATTATATTATTTTATTGATAGAATTAAAATGAACCCATAATCTAATTTGGAATTTTAGGGATACAAAAATTAAAATGGAGCAGAAATACTCCATTTTTTATGCTAATAATTTTTAAAAAATATAAAAAATTTAAATGGTGCGCCCAAGGAGACTTGAACTCCTAACCGTTCAGTTCGCAACCGAATACTCTATCCAGTTGAGCTATGGGCGCCTCAATATATAATAATATAATAACTTTT
>CALXXG010000062.1 GCA_944392625.1 uncultured Rickettsiales bacterium | reverse complement strand
TTTCCCTACACGACGCTCTTCCGATCTGCAAGAGCAATGTTAAAAAATGCTCCAATACTATTATTAGATGAGGCTACTAGCTCACTTGATTCAAAATCTGAAAATCAAGTACAAAAATCATTAGAGAGGTTAATGAAAGGCAGAACTACTGTTGTAATAGCCCATAGATTGTCTACTATAATTAATGCTCATAAAATTTATGTATTTAGTGAAGGAAAAATTGTAGAAGAAGGGAATCATGAAGAATTGTTAAAATTAAATGGTTTTTATGCTACATTGTATAATTTACAGTATAATAATTATAGTAGAAAAGAGTAATATAATTTTAATTAATTATTAACTTATAATAGCATATCTGCTTGTATCTTATTTTAGAAAAAAAGATAAATAGTTAGACCATTTATTTACTTTAGGTTTGTTGACAAAATTGTGTATTATAATTCTTGGTTTTATTATTAAAATTTACCTGAATAAAACAAGATTGATTAAATACATATATCTTAGAAAGGAAGGTAATTACAACAATAGTATAAAAACTAAATAACTGTAAGATAAGTTATTGGATTGTTTTTATAAAGAATAAAATAAATACTATAGTTTATATTTTTTTATCTATATTGTTTTTTATATATTTTATCATTTTTCTTGCACATTTTACTTCTGCTTCTTTTTTAGTTTTTGCTTCTTCTTCAATTTTTGGAAATCCATTTAAATATATTTCCATTTTAAAAATAGGATTGCTTTTTGATCCGGATGTATTAACTACATTATATGTTGGTATACCATGTTTATTTTTTTGAGACCATTCTTGAAGCCTGCTTTTTGGATCTTTTTTAATGAACTGCTGTTTTTTGATTAAATCAAACCAATATTCTTTTACAAATGTTTTTACAACATTCAACCCCCCATCAAGATACATAGCTCCAATAACAGCCTCCATAACATTTTCTAAAATTCTAGGATTATTTCTTCCATCTAATTTTTCTTCTCCTTTTGTCATAAAAATATATTTGCCTAGATTTATTTTTTGTCCTATTTCCGCTAAAGTTTTTGTACAAACAAGATAAGACTTTCTTTTTGAAATTTCACCCTCATTAAATTCCTTATAATAATCTAAAAGCATTTCAAGAACAACTAAAGATAGAACTGAATCGCCCAATAGTTCTGAACGCTCATAATTATCGCATTTATTTTTCTTTGAAAAGCAAAGACTTGGATGACTTAATGCTGTTTCTAAAAGTTCTACATTTTTAAATTTATAAAGAAGATTTTTATATAATTCATTATAATTATTACTCATATTAACTACTCTATTGTTTTAAAAATTCTATTAGTTCTAATAATTTTATTCCATTTCCAAAATTTTAAAGGATTATCACTTGAGGAAAAGAAAATAATTCTAGCTTTTCCAATTAAATTTTGTTCAGGAACGAAACCAGTCTCTTGAAATCTACTGTCCAAAGAATTGTCTCTGTTATCGCCCATAAAAAAATAATGCTTTTCCGGAACAATATATACTGGTGTGTTATCTCCTGGACCATTTTCTATTTTATCTAAAACTAGCACTTCTTTACCATCATTAAAAATTTCTCTATATTGCTTTGTTAGAGTTGTATTATCATTATCATTTTCTAATATTTCTCCTAAAAATACCTTCTTTACCGGTTCATCATTGATATATAAAATACCATTTTTCATCTGAATTTTATCGCCTGGAAGTCCTATCAATCTTTTTATATAATTTATATTGGGATTTGATGGCAGCCTAAATACTAATACATCGCCTCTTTTTGGTTGGTTTTTAAAGAAAATTCTTCCATTAAATATTGGTAATCCGAATGGAAATGAGTATCTGCTATATCCAAAGTCATACTTTGAAACAAATATAAAGTCTCCGTCTTTTAAATTTGGTTTCATAGATCCAGATGGAATATGAAATGGTTCGTATAAAAAAGATCTTATAATTAAAGCTAATACTAAAGCTATTAAAAGACTTTTTATAGTTTCCCAGAAACTTTCTTCTTTTTTTTCTTTCTTTCTATTACTAATAAATATTCTTTTAAAAAATTTATAAGTTTTATCAATAGCTCTTGTTAAAAATTCTTTAATTTTTTCAAACATGATTAAAAGTAATATAACTCATGCAAAAAAATATAGCATATATATTTTAAAAATCAAATATAAAGATTTTTATCATTTAATTATCTAATTTTTCATTATTCTTTTAAATCGTTTATTATATTAACTTTATCAAAGTCATTATCTTTTTCAAAGTATACTGTATTTGTTGGAAATGCCAATTCTGCACCATTGTCTTTAATTATATTTGTAATTCTAAGTAAAACGTCTTGTTTTATTTCATAAAACCTAACAAACTCTGTGGTATTTGTAAAAGTATATATAGTTAATGTAAGCATGCCATCTGTAAAATTGGTAAAATTTACAAACATTTTATATTTTTTATTAATTCCAGGATGTTCTTTTAGCATTGTTGTTATATCTTTTGTAATTTTTTCTATTTTATTCAAGTCTAAATAACGAATGTTCATTGTTTCTTTTATTCTTCTGGATCTGAGTCTACTTTTATTTTGAATAACAATAGTTCCAAAAATTGAATTTGGTACATAAATTGGATATTTTTCAAGTGTAAGAATTCTAGTTTGCCTCCATCCTATATACTCAACATCTCCCTCTATTTCTTTATCTGGCGAAGCAATCCAATCACCGACAGCAAATGGTTTGTCTAGATAAATTATTAATCCGCCAAAAATATTTGCAAATAAATCTTTTCCTGCAAAACCTACAATCACACCTCCAGCACCACCAAACGCTAGTAAAGCATTGAGATTGAAGCCCATTCTTCCTAAAACTAAAATTAGCCAAACTATAAAAATAACAACTTTAGTCAATTTTTCCGCAGAATCAAGTCCTCCATAGTCAACTATAGATCCATATCTCTCCTTTTTAATGATATAGCGCTTTTTTATTTGACTAATGCTTCTTAACAAAAATACTAAAACTGATACATATATTATTATTAGTTTTAGCATTAGAGTTATTTTTAAAAAATTTTCATCAATCCTTTCTGCAATTAAGTCAATGCATACTACAAAGCTATATAGCCATAGAATAAATAAAATTGGTTTTTTTGCTGCTATAATTATACCACTGTCTATACCGCTTTTCTTTTTTGCAAGATATTTAAAAAGTATAAATAGAGAATATTTTATAAGTTCACTTAGACAAAAAGTAAACAAAAAAATTAAAGTTATTTGAATTGAAATCTTCAAACATATATTTAAATTGTCAAATAATTTTAAGTATGCATTAACAATCTGCATAGATTCTATTTCTCCATATCCTGTTGAATTTCCATAGCCGCAATAGCACCATATCCAGCAGCGATAATGCCTTGTTTAAATGGTTTATTAGCTACATCGCCAACTGCATAAACGCCGGGAATATTGGTTCTTGCACCATCTGGTGATACTATAATATATCCATATTCATCCATATGAAGCCCGCTGTCCTTAAAAATTTCTGTTGCCGGTGCTCTTCCTATTGCCATAAATACACCGCTTACAGCTATTTCTTTTTCTTTCTGATATTTCAAATTTTTAACTCTGATTCTATTTACTGCTTTTGGATTATCGGTACCAAGTATTTCAACTACCTCGCTGTCCATAACAAATTCAATGTTTTGAAGTTTTTCAATTTTTTTTAAAATATTTTCGGCCATTCTAAAATTATCTTTTCTGTGAATTAAATATACCCTATTGCACAGACGAGATAAATGCAAAGCCTCAGTTCCAGCAGATGAACCTCCGCCAACCACGGCAACATCTTTGCCCTTATAGAAACTTCCATCACAGGTTGCACAGGCTGAAACACCTCTGCCCTTAAACTCCTTTTCTGATGGCAGGCCCAGCCATTTTGCAGTTGCACCTGTAGCTATAACAACATTTTTTGCAAAATAAGCATCTCCGCCATCAGTTAAACATTTATATGGTCTTTTTGAAAAATCAACAGATATTATTTGATCATATACAATATCAACTCCCAAATTTCTGGCCTGATCCAACATTTTTTGCATTAGATCAGTTCCTAAAATTGGGCTTGGAAAACCTGGAAAATTCTCAACTTCTGTGGTTGTAGTCAATTGACCACCAATAGACATGCCGGATACCAAAGCTATTTTAAGACTATTCCTTGCCAAATAAATAGCAGCTGTATTTCCCGCAGGTCCAGAACCAATAACTAAAACATCTAGATTAAATTCTGTCATTTTTTTTAAATTTTATTTCTTATTAATACTAGTTTTAAAATATTTTTTAAAAAATACAAGAAAATAAAAAATATAAATTTTTTTAAAAATGTTATTGATATTTGTCTATAAAATGGTATAATATATTTCATGTTAAATTAAAATAGGACAATTTATGGAAGATTTTTTATCTTTTGAAAATTTTTTAAACAATAACACTAGAAGTTTATTACGTAAAGAATATGTAAGTTTTGATGAAAGAACAAATGATTTTAAAATTGATATTGATGATAAATATTGTATAATCGTTTCTAATGAAAAAATTGAATATTTTTTAGATGAAATGAAAAATAGAGATTGTAATGAGGCTATTTTTAAGGATAGCTATTTATCATTAAAAAATAAAGAAACAGGAAAGATAGAAAACCAAAAGGAAGAGCAAAAAATTGCTATTGATAAAATAAATAAAATTAGAACTATTTTATATTATCAGATGGAATATCAACTTGATAATGCAAAGTCCATTATGAATAGTTCTGATTTTCCAAGACATCCGCTTAATAAGGAACAAACTACTGCGTTGGTTGAAATTGCTAAGAATAAATATAAAAATCTTGTTGATGACAGATCTTTAACAATAACTCCAGTTCAAATATTTTTTAAGAATGTATCTAAGATTTGCAGCAGCAATAGATTAGAAAATATTGAAAAATTTAAGTCTGCTTTTGAAAATAAAATTAAACCGGTTATTGAAAACAATAAGGATTGTTTAAACTTTTTTATGATAACTGAATGTGAAGATGGTGGTATAGATCAAAAGCATACTTTTATGATTTTGAATATAAATAATTCAAACTTTATTATTGATAGTGCTGGACATGAAAAATATAGTGCGGATAATATAAAAGATAAGGTTCCAAGCATTATTATGTTTAATGATTATATGGATGAAAATAAAGATAGTAATTTGTATTATACAAATACTAGAATTCAAGTGGATCATGTAAATTGCTATACGATGTCCTATATGACTATGTGTGATTTGATTGAAAAATTTAGTGTAAATAAAAACTTAGGCGATATTGAAAAATATTTAGCTTCTTTCTTTACTAAAAATGTAGAAGATAGAATTTATAATGAGGGAAGTTTATCAGAATTAGAGAATAGTGGAGAGAAGAGACTTTTGTTGCCTCCTGAATTATTGGTAAACTCACAAAGTAATAGTAAATATAATGAAATAATAAAATATGCTCCTGAAAATATTGCTGAAGAATATAAATTTGCGGATGGAACTAATATGAAATTTAGAAGAGATAATTCTATGGTTAAGAGTTTTGTTAGGGACGCTAGGGGAAATGCAATTGAAAAAGATCAGGTAAAAATTGTGGATAATAGAAGAGCTGAAATGATTAATGAAATTGATAATTTTGCTAGCAGAAATATTAAAAATCATACATTTTCTAATAGCTATTCTATTAGTGATGCATTTAATGAAAATACTCCAATAGCAACACGTTATAGCATGCAAAGTTTTCATGGTATTAATTAAGCAATTAAAACTTGTTTTATAATTTTTATGAAATAACATCTATCAATAGGTAGATGTTATTTTTATAATATTATGAAAAATATTTTATGTTTTGGTGATAGTAATACCTATGGATACAATCCAGAGAATAAAACTCGTTATGATTGGAATACAAGGTGGACAGGAAGACTGCAGCAGCTATTGGGCAATGATTATAGAATAATTGAAGAGGGCTGCAACAGTAGAACTACTTTTACAGATGATTTTGTATTACCCTATAAAAATGCTAGAGACTATATAGTTCCTTGCTTAATAAGCCATACACCTTTAGATTTAATAATTATATGTTTAGGCACAAACGATCTAAAGTTTAGGTTTAATTTAACTCCATTAAATGTCAGAAAATCAATGAAAGCATTGATTAATATTGTTAGAACAACTGACTATGGAACATTTGGAAAAGCACCGAAAGTTTTGCTTATGTCTCCAATTAGAATAGATGACGAAGTTGAAAATAAAAAATATGCTAACTACAATAAAGAATCGGCTAAAAAATCTCATGAACTAGCTGTTGAGTATGAAGACCTTGCTAAAGAAATAGATTGTTATTTTTTTGATGCAGGAAGTGTTGCAAAAGCCTCAAAAAAAGATTATGTTCATTTGACGCCGGAAGGACATAAAGCTATAGCTGATGCTTTATTTGCTAAGGTTAAAGAAATATTTGAATAAATATTTAACTATAAAATAATTTTTAAACTAATAAATAATAAAATTTTCTTGATTAAATAAATTAAAATCATAATATAATTTTCATGAGAATATGAAAATTATATTATGAAATTTACTTTAAATTGGTTAAAAGAATATCTTGATACAGAAGCGACTGCTTGTGAAATATTTGATAAATTGGATCAAATAGGACTTGAAATTGAGGAAATTGTTGATAATAGTGAATCATTAAAAGTTGTTAATTGCGTTGTGGTTGAGGACGTGCAAAATCACCCTGATTCTGACCATTTGCATATATGCAAAGTTAAAACGGCAAAGGGAGAAACTTTACAAATAGTTTGTGGTGCACCTAATGTTAAAAGTGGCATGAAAGCTGTTCTTGCGCCAGTTGGAAGTATTATACCAAATGGTGATTTTAAAATATCAAAAAGCAAGATAAGAGGCGTTGAAAGCTGTGGTATGTTATGTTCTGAAAAAGAATTGGGCTTGGGTGAAGACCATAGCGGAATTATTGAACTTAATAAGGATACAGAAATTGGAAAAAATATTGCCGAAATAAAAAATCTTAATGATGTAATGGTTGACATTAATATTACTCCAAATAGAGGTGATTGCTGCGGCGTATATGGCATAGCAAGAGATTTAAGTGCAACAGGTATTGGAAAATTAAAAGAATTTAAGGACTATGAAATTGAAGCAAAAGTTCCTAGCCCAATTAAGGCAGAAATTCGCGATGAAAACTGTCCTGAATTTATTTTTAGATATATAAAAGGGGTTAAAAATTGTGAATCACCAGATTGGATGAAAGAAAAATTAAAGGCTGTCGGCATAAATCCAAAATCTGCACTAGTGGATATTACCAACTATGTAATGTTGGTTTTAAACAGGCCATTGCATTGCTATGATGCTGATAAAATAGCAGGAAATATAGTTGTAAAAAAGTCTGAAGGCGGTGAGAAATTTTTAGCATTAGATAAGAATGAATATACTTTAATAAAAGATTCAACTCTTATAGCGGATACAAGCGGCAATATATTGGGCTTGGGCGGTGTTATGGGCGGCAATAGTTCCGCCAGCTCAATGGAAACAAAAAATGTTGTATTGGAATCTGCTATTTTTGATCCAATGTCAACCGCTAGAACTGCGAGAGCTTTAAATATAAATAGCGATGCGAAATTTAGATATGAAAGAGGTATTGACTATAAAACAACGGAATTAGCATTAAATTTTGCAACCTATTTAATATTGACAATATGCGGTGGCGAAAGCAGCGAAATTGTTAGAGCTACTCCTTGTTCTGATACTCATCTTTGTGTGAATGGTAAAAGCAAAAAGTTTGAAGATAGAAAATTGAGCTTTAATATATCTGATGTGGAATTGATTTTAGGATTAAAAATAGATAGACAGGATGTAATAGATATATTGAACAAGCTTGGCTATATTGTTGAAGAAAATACAAAAAATTTAGACAATCTGCAATTGACGATTCCTAGTTGGAGAAATGATATTTTAATAAAGGAAAATGTAGTTGAAGATATAATTAGAATTTACAACTATGACAATTTAAAGGAAATTAAGATTGGTGATGAGAAACTAAGCGAAAGTCAAGAAAATATAAGCAATAAATTATATCATGATAAATTGTGGCAAATAACATCAATGTTGGCTGCAAAGGGTATGGTTGAGATTATAAGCTGGAGTTTCATGAACGAAAATTTAGCAAGCGAATTTTCCAGTATTAATGAACAATTGAGACTGCAAAATCCAATTACAAACGAATTGTCCTATATGAGGCCATCAATAATACCTAACCTTATGACTATTGCTAAAAATAATCAGGACAATTCAATTGACAGTGTTAGCATTTTTGAAAAAGGCAAAATATTTGTTGGTGAAAAACCTGAAGAACAAAGAAAGGTAATTGCTGGTATTAGAACGGGTTTGACATGTCAAAAAGATATTTTTGACACCTCAAGGGAATATGATATATATGATATCAAAAAAGACCTTTTTGATATTTTAAAATTGTTCGGCATATCCGGCGATAGTCTAACAATTACGAATGACGTACCTGATTATTATCACCCAGCAAGAAGCGGTGCAATAAAAATGGGCAATAAATTCTTAGGAGTTTTTGGTGAAATTCATCCTTTAAAAACAAATAAAATTGGTTTAAAACATAGAGTTAATGCTTTTGAATTATATATTGATAACTTGCCTAGATTGAAACCGCAAAAGACAACTCAAAAGAAAAAATATGTTTTAAATGATCTGCAGCCTGTTTATAGAGATTTCGCATTTATAGTTGATTGCAATTTAGAAATTGGCAATATAATAGAAAGCGTTAAAAAGACAAACAAGGATTTAATTAAGGAAGTTCATATTTTTGATATTTATCAAGGCAAAAATATGGAAGAAGGAAAGAAATCTGTTGCTTTTTCTGTTAAGATTCAACCTATGGGAAAGACGCTTACAGGTGAAGAAATAGATTCAATTAGTAATAAAATTATAGATGAAATTACTAATAAGTTTGGTGGCATTTTGAGGGATAAATAATAGCGCTATATTAAAATATATAAAAATAAACCGCTAGATACTTACTAGTGGTTTATGCTTTATAATTCTTCGGCTATACTTATTGCTCAAGTTATTTTTGAAATAAATTCAACAAGCTAGACAAATAACTCATCAACAACGTTTAGCTTCTGAAAGACAAAGAAGACAAGAAGCAGAAACACAAACAAAAAAACAATAAACAGATAAAAAATAATAAATACAAAAACTCCTACACATTCTTACATAGGAGTTTTTATTGTATCTCTAAAACCCCCAGTTAGACTGGGGGTTCAGTTTAGCTTTAGCGATGAGACAATACGACGTAGTCGCATTCCATTTTGTTTTTATTATTATTTTTGGTTTATTCTTGTAAAAATACT
>CALXXG010000061.1 GCA_944392625.1 uncultured Rickettsiales bacterium | reverse complement strand
GTTAACATCTTAAATCCATTATATTCGGGCGGGTTATGGGAGGCTGTAATAATCATGCCGGCATCTGCATTCAAATGCCATACAGACCAATACATGCAAGGACTCATCACAAGTCCTAAATCTATTGCATCAATACCTGTTGTAATCAACCCATTCATAAAATATTTTTGTATCTCTTCAGAGCTATTTCTTCCATCTCTTCCAACAACGCAGGTTTTTTTGTTTAAATTTTTTAAAAAAGTGCCATATGCTTTACCCATGAAAAATGCGTCAGTGTTATTAAAATCCCTGCCGTATACACCTCTTATATCATATGCCTTCAAAATTGATTTAGTAAACTTATGAGTCTTTGCATCCATAACAGAATTATTTATTTAACTAATAAGTAAAATACAAACTAAAATGGTATTATTCAAGAATTTTTATTTTATTCTTATCATTCCGTTTTCTACTGCAATTTTACCATCAAGCTCTAGTTCAACCATTTCAGCATTTATAACATTTATAGGAAGTTTTAGATCTTCACTCAATAAATCAACCGATATTGGAGTGTAATTTAATTTTGATAAAATCAATTCTTTTATAGATTTTGGCTGCTCTTCAAAAATTTCGTTTTCAAAATCTAGTTCTTCTAAATCTTTGCTATAATCTTGTGATATATCATCTTCAACTTCATCAAAAGGCTTTTTAGGACTATTACTATCAGTTAAAGTAAATGTATTATTTACGGCCTTATGAATTGTTAGGGTTTGAAGAATATCAATTATATCATCAATACTTGTTATAACATTTGCGCCATCTTTTATTAATTTATTTGAGCCCTCACATCTGTAGTCATAAGGATTACCTGGGGATACCATAAGCTCTCTGCCTTGTTCAAGCGCTTGTCTGGCCGTATGTAATGTTCCAGATCTAGCACCTGCTTCAATAATAATTACAGCTTCAGAAAGACCTGATACTATTCTATTTCTTGCTGGAAAATTTTCAGCCCTTGGTGCTGAATTTAATGGAACTTCAGATATTATTAAACCTTTATTTTTAATTTCATAATATAATTCTTCATTGCCTCTAGGGTATATATCATCTACACCACCGCCCAATACAGCTATAGTACCAGTATCTATTGCACCACGATGCGCAGAACTATCTATACCACTTGCAAAACCCGATGTTATAACAAATCCAGCTTCACCCAATTCTCTTGCAATCTTTCTTGCAAAGTTGCAGCCATTTGAGGAAGCATTTCTTGAGCCAACAATTGATACAGATCTTTTATTTAGAAGTTCTATATTTCCCAAAACAGTTAAAACCGGTGGAAAAGTGTCTATTTGATGTAATAGTCTAGAATAATCTTTACTTCTATAGGTAATTATTTTTGCCCCTATAGTTGAACATCCAACTATTTCTTTATTTATTTCTTCATCGCTTGCTATAATTATTGGATTTTTTGTCCTGCTTTTTCTGTTATATTCATTGATATTTTCAATTGCTGTTTCCGCATCACTAAAATAACTCATTAATTTAGCAAATGTTAATGGGCCAACATTTTTACTTCTAAATAATTTTAAAATATTATAATCTTCTCTTGATAACATATATTCTAATTAACAAAATTAATCAATTTAAAATTAATTAATTTTGTTTTACACCTCCTAAGCTATAATATAAATTTAAAAAATTAAAAAACAACAATTAATACTAAATTTTTCAGTATTTAACAACCATTGGTATATAAAATAATATACATTAAAAAATATATATAGAAATATTATAATATGATTAATATTTATTGTTATATTTTTATTGAAATTAATTCTATTTTTGTAGTGGAGGTGCTGACGAAGTCAGCGGTGGGCTGAGAAGAAATTAAAAAATTAATAAATTAAAAATATTAAGAATAAAAAAGATAAAGAATAAAAAAGATAAAGAATAAAATAATAAATAATTAAAAATGAAAAAATTAAGATTTAATAATTAATAATTGTAATCTTATATATAAAAGTCTTTTTTATTATTACTATATTTATATATAATAACATTTTTTTATTTGTTTACTCTTGTTACTATTGTATTGGTGTTGGTATGAGAATATGATTTTTAAACCTCTTTACCCTCTTCACAGAAGGGTGAAATGTGGAAAGCCCCTTGATAGCTGGGAAAATACGGATGTACTTTTACATATGGGGTGAAAATGGAGTGCTTTCACATAGGTGGATTGGTGAGGGATTTTTTTTACAAGGGTGGTATAGAGTAATTCCTTTATATGGGGACATATACTGGATCCCTCCCCCCTGTAAAGGGGAAAGGTTGTTAATTCACAGTGGGATGAAAATTTGAGGAGTATTTCACGGAAAGATGATGATATTTTGTGTCTGTTGATATGAGATATATGGTGATTAATTGACAGAGTAAATGAAGATGAGAATTAGCATATAGATAAAGAAGTGTTTTTTAAAATGACGTAAAAATGTGAAATGAACAATAGCGGAGGTGTTAGTGATAATGTATCAGGCTATACTGACTATGACTATGCTATTAGAAATGGGAAGAGGTGTAATTCTTTTTATTATGTTTTGTAGGCAATAAATAGTTAATAGCTAAATATAATACTGTATTTTAGCTATTAATATAATTTATAGCATTCTATAGCTTTGATAATTCGTTAGAAATGCTTTCTGATAAATTAGATAATAAAAGACTCATTTTTTCTACTAAATCAGTGTAATTATCTCCAACTTCAGTATTAAAATTTACACGTTTGTTTACAATATTTGTACCATTTCTGTTGACTATAGAATACCATGCATCAAGGTATACTTTGTCGTTGAATTTTCCTTCAAATCTATTTATATAAATCAATATGCTATAGTCGTATCTTTTTCTAAATAGATTTAATGGACGAACAACAGCTTTTGTCATATAGTTTGACATGTTTTCTGTTATAACTCTTTGAATTGCAGATGGTAATGGTTCGGCCCATCTATTGTATTCTGATATAGTTAATTCTGTATTTGTGTTTTTAATAGTTGTGATTTCGGGTCTGTCTAAATAACCAGGAACCGAAACAAGTTCAACTATTGCAACCATATTGCCTCTTGTTTTTATTTTTATATCATTATTTATTGGAACTAAAGTATAGAATGTTGATGGGCCTGTCCTTCCGCCAAAACATCCTGATAATAATGATAGTGCAAAAATTATAAAAATACTTTTTTTTATCATATTAATACCTCTCTCGTTCTTTTCCTCTTAATAAAGCCTCTGGATGCCTCTCTAAATAATCTGCTAAATTTTTAATAGATCTTGCGGCTTCCCCAACATCGTTTAAAGTTTTATTTAAATTATTAATAGTTATTGATACACTATTAACATTGTTGGACAATATTTTATTTAAATTTAATGAAACCTGTGTTGTTTGATCCAAAATTATAGGAAATTGTTTGTTAAACGAATCCATTAATATATTAAATTTTTGAATCATTTCTTTTATTGGCAAGTCTTGTAAACCCTTGGAAATCTCGCCCATAGGCGATAATACAGTAGGAATCTCAACAGCATTTTTAAAATGCTCACCACCGTTTAGAACCAATGGACTATTTGGCAGCATTTCAAGTTCTATCATCATTTGTCCTGTTAAATAACTTTGAGTAGTTAATCTTGCCCTTAATCCCATT
>CALXXG010000060.1 GCA_944392625.1 uncultured Rickettsiales bacterium | reverse complement strand
GATTTATATTTTAATCTTGATTAATACAAAAGTTTTAATATAATTTTTTCTGATAAAAACAATTATAATTAATAATTGACTTAATTTTTACTATATTTCAAAACTTTTTTGCTTTTATTATAATATTATCAATATTAGTTTTTGTTCATGAATATGGACATTATTTGGGATGCAAAATATGCGGTGTTAAAGTGGATTCTTTTTCCATAGGAATGGGCAAAGAAATATGGGGCTGGACAGATAAGCACGGGGTAAGATGGAAAATATCAGCGCTGCCATTTGGTGGATATTTAAAAATGTATGGAGATGACGACGTTGCATCGGGAAAAGCCGACAAAGATGTTATAGACAAAATGTCTCCAGAGGATAAAAAAGTTAGTTTTTATTTTCAGAACGTTTACAAAAAATTTATTATAGTTTTTTTTGGACCATTTTTTAATTTAATATTTGCAGTGCTTCTTTTAACTGCTTTTATAAAAGTTGATGGCATTATTGATTTAAAGCCAGTTATAGATATTGTTGTTGAAAATTCTCCAGCCTATGAAGCCGGTTTAAAAGAGAACGACATAATTATTTCCATGAATGGCAAAAAAATAAAGACATTTAATGAAGTTGCAAGCATAATAGCCATAAATAATCTTGAACCTTTAAATATAGTCGTATCAAGAGATAATGAACAAATAGATTTTACAGTTCAACCTAAAAATATAAAATCTCTAGATATGTTCGGCAACGAAATAGAAATGCCAGGTATAGGTATAGCATCAAATCTCAAAGAGCCTAGAAAAGTTAATATTTTTGAATCATTTATTGAAGCAAATAAAAGCGTATATAAAATGTGCAAAGATACATTGGTTGTATTAGGTCAAATGATAACCGGCAATAGAAACGCTGACAGCTTAGGAGGTCCGCTAAAAATTGCCCAATACTCAGCCCAGAGTTTCAACGGGGGACTAATGATGGTTATATATTTTATGGCCTTGATTTCCGCTAATTTAGGTCTAATGAATTTATTGCCAATTCCAGTTTTAGACGGTGGCCATTTATTGTTTTTTATAATAGAAATGATAGCTAGAAAACCAATACCAGAAAAAATACAGGACAGACTATTGCAAGCAGGTTTTACAATACTTATTGTCATCATGGTTTTTGCAACATTCAACGATGTAAGAGGATTTTTTAAATAAATTATATATTATACAATTTTTTGTCTTGACTTAAAATTATTAGTTTTTATATTTAAAAATACATTAATGTAAGAAATTTATTATGGGAGAAATAAATGGCTTTAAAACAACAACGTATAGTAGCAAGTTTAGATATTGGAAGCAATAAAATCGTATGTTTAGTTGGCTACATAAATGCTATGGGAAAAATTTTTGTAAAAGGCATAGGACACCAACAATCAAAAGGTATACACGCAGGTAGAATAACAAATAAAAAAGAAGCAGAGAAAAGTATTTTAAGTGCTATCTCAATTGCAGAAAAAATGGCCGGTTATAATATTCAAAGCATAACAATCAATATAAATACTACAGAAATTTTTTCTTCAACCATAAGTACAAATATATCTCTAAATGGAAGAGAAGTTAAAAACAAAGACATCGCAAACCTTTTAAAAGATATACGAGATATTTTAAAAAAAGATGGAAAGGAAGTAATTCACCTAATGCCATTGCAATATACAATGGACGGAAATGTTGTTGAAAGTCCATACAATATAGAAGCAAACGATCTAAATATAACATTTCATCTTTTATCAGCAGAAAAAAATCATTTAAATAAAATAAGAGATTGCATAAAAACAATAATGCTTGATATAAACAATTTCGTATCAAATGGATATGCAACATCACTAGCAGTTTTAGAAGACAACGAAAGAGAGCTTGGAACATTAATTATGGACATCGGCTGCAATTCAACTAATATTAGCTTAGTATATAACAACAAATATTTATTTGAGTCCAATATTCCAATAGCCGGAGACAATATTACAAAAGATATTTCCGCCATTTTAAAAACAACTCAAACCATTGCAGAAAAAATAAAAGTTATAAATACAAACTTTAGTATTTCAAAAAAAGACGAAGACGATTTAATAAAAATTGACATTGACACAGACGAAGAATTTGAAGCATCAAAAAATAAAATAGCTTTAATAAATGATATAGCTAGAGCTAGAATTGAAGAAATAGTAAAATTAGCCATGAAAAAACTAAAGGAAAATAATTTTCAAAGCATTCCAAAATACGTTGTTTTAACAGGTGGAACATCATTAATTCCCGGTATTGATATGTTTGTTAATTCAATCACAGATCTAGAAACAAGAATAGGCTATAACGACGGATTTAACATACAGGACAGAGCTTTAGCTGTAGAATTAAAGAATCCTATTTATTCTGTAGGAATGGGTATTTTAAAATTTATTCAAAATAAATACAACGATACAACTATTCAAATAGAAAGTAACTCTTTAATATTTTCTTTTTTGAAAAAAATATTTTCTTAAGGTTATCCGCAAGAAACCCACCATCTTAGCCGACAATTTTTGCAAAAAGCAACCCACCGGCTTAATGGTGGGTTTTTATTGTATCCCTAACCCCCCGCCTATACTTATAGTTCACTTTAGCCTTATTGATGAGACAATAAGACGTAGTCCTGCACTTTGTTATGGTAAACTATGATGGATCGCAAGCTGCTATTGTACGTAAGCTTATATTAACTTCTCTTTTGTTTTTAGTATTTGTTTTTTTATTATTATTATTGTGGGGTTTATTCTTGTAAAAATACTCCATTTCTTTCAGCAAACTGCGGGCATGAGTTGTCAAACTTCGGTATCAGCGATGTATGCTTGCATAATATTACTAATACGCTAGTTTGACAAAGGAAAAAGAAAACCACCAGCTAAGCTGGTGGGTTGCTGTTTTTATATTAAAATTACTATACTTATTCTAAATGCATGCCAAGAACATTATTGCAATAGGTTATGAATGGAGTTTTGAAACTTTTGCATAGTTTGCAGAATGTTTTTTTGTTCATGTCATTGACTAGTTTTAAAACTTCTTCAATTTCTATGTCCTCAACACTGTTGTAGGACTGAATTTTTTCATTTAATTCTGTGGCGAATTTTTTACCCATGCATTTTCCACAGGCTTCTTTTGCGTAGAAGGCGCCTAGTCTTTTTAGGAACCATAGCAAGTCTTTTTTTGATTTGTCAAATATTTCTATGTTGCCGGCACCTGTCATAACAACATCGTCCAATTGTGATTTATCATATACAGGGCCACTAGCACTTCCACCTATTTGAACATAATAATCAAAGTCCAATTTTACATTATTGTCTTTTAAAATCTTTGCGATAGAGGCATCAATTTTGTTTCTTGAAACAAATTTTTTCTCAACACCATCGCCGCAAATGCCGGAAAATCTGCAATTATCGTAGGTTCCGTCTAGAATGTTTGCGATATCAAAAAATGTTTCAACATTGTTCATCATTGTTGGCTTGTCAAATAAGCCGGCAACAACAGTTCTTTTTGTTCGTGGTCGTGGTTGTGCGACTCCTGTTTCAATAATGTTCATTAGCGCACTGGCTTCACCGCCAATATAACAAGGATTTTCAATACTTATGTGAAATTTTATTCCGCTCCATTTATAATCATTTATATATCTAAATAACTGTGGTTGCAATTCGTTTAAATAATCTTGGTTTATGTGTATGTAAACCTCTACTGGACAATTCAAAAACTTAATTCCATAATCTATGCCTTTGAAAACTTTATCCATATGATTTCTCCAGACATATAAATCTTTGAATACGCCCATTTCTCCTTCGGAAGAATTGCATATTATATATTTTATGTCACCCTCTGCCTGTCCAACGCCTTCCCATTTATCAGCAGTTGGAAAAGCAGCACCGCCTTTGCCTAATAATTTTGCGTCTCTTAATTTTTGTACAACTAAATTTTTATCCATAAAACTCCTATTAATTAGTTTACTATAAAATAGCATTGTTTATTTTTAATTCAACAATTATTTATTATATTTATTTTTTTGAGTGATTATTTTTAAGAGTCTATGTAAAAACCCAACTGTTTAATAGTTGGGTTTTGGTTTATTTGCTATTAATTTTTGTTAAAGTTATAAATTATAGCCATATTGATTATTTTGTTCTGACTCCATCTTTGCACGTACTCTGTCTACAACATTTTCAGCTGGTCGTGTTAAGAATTCAATTGATGTGTGTTTTTTTGTTCTTTCACCATTAATAATGTATTTAACGGATCTATTCATTGATTTGTTGTCTGATTTTCCATAAGCAACAATATTCTTAATTAAATTTTTAAAATCACCTTTTGTGCAGTTTTTTGCAAGTGTTTTTAATAGAACAGAATCACGTCTAAAACCAACTAAATCCTTATCTATTAGTCCAAAATCTGTAGCTCTTAAAACTTCTTGATCTTTATTATATAAAGATTTTGATGCCTCTTTTTTATTTTCTGTTAAAGTTTCTATCAATTCTTTATTTTTTATTTTGTTGTCTTTTAAGTATTTAATATTTTCTAAAGAAGTTTTTATTTTTTCTCCATAAACATTTTTATATTCTTCATTTAATTCTGTTAGATCAGCTAAATTACTGTATAATTCTGGATTGGATAAGTAATTTTTGTCACTATTTTTTATTTTGTTTATTTTGCTGATAGAATAGGCAAAAAGTTCATTAATTTCATCTTCTTTTTGTTCTAGAATTTCAAGATTATTATTATATTCTTCAATTCTTTGAATAAGTTCATCATTTACAATATTATTTTCCATAGTTTTTATTAAAGTTGTTGTATATGAGAATGTTATATCATATTTTTTGATATTTGTCAAATAATATTAAATTTTATAATTTTTGAGATTGTCAAAAAAAGATAGCTTTTTAAAAATATTAATATACCATTGAATTGTGTTAATAATTTAATGGTATATTAATATGTATATAAATGCCAATCATTTGATTAAAAAAAATAATAATAATGAACCATTATTATATGAGACATTAAAGTATTTAAGTAAAGAGGATTTTAATAAGATTAATAATTGTG
>CALXXG010000059.1 GCA_944392625.1 uncultured Rickettsiales bacterium | reverse complement strand
CCAATTAAAATACAAAGGG
Organism: uncultured Rickettsiales bacterium; assembly: GCA_944392625.1. GTDB lineage: Bacteria > Pseudomonadota > Alphaproteobacteria > Rickettsiales > UBA1997 > CALXSC01. The sequence goes on along the minus strand of CALXXG010000059.1, from coordinate 5,666 downwards.
TAAAAAAATAAATTAAAATATAAATGCTTTTATTTTTAATTAATATTTCTCATATATCCCTTGTTTTTTATACTTTTATTTTATATATAGTAAAAATATATTAATAATTAATGTATATAATAAATGCAAGACTTAAATAGTAATAATTACATACAGTGTTTTAGTATCAAAAATAAAAATAATAATAAAATATTAGGATTTTCTTTAATTGAACTTTCAATTGTTCTTATAATAATAGGACTATTAGTAGCAGGCATTACAAGTGGACAGTCTCTTATAGAATCTGCTAAATCTAGAGCAGTAATGAATGAAGCTAGAGGATATATGCAGGCAGTTAATACATATTTTGCTGCAAAAGGTAGATTGCCGGGGGACCCCGAAAATACAGGAAAAATGGGTAGAGATAGTGGAAATAATATCCCAGAAAGTGATTACGATATTATTTATGATGATAATGCCTCTTGGTTTGATTTAAATAGAGAAGGCATAGTTGATTGGGATAAAGATAAAGATGGTTTTTATGGAAAAGAGTCAAAGTATCTTAAAAAAACCAATTTTAATTTTTTGTTTCCAAATACTTTTATTGAATTCTCTAGAAATAGTCATTTATCTATTTTTAAAGATAAAAATGTTATGACCCTTACAGGAAAATATGATAGTTATATTTCATTTAGAATAGCTGCTAATATAGAAGAAAAAATGGATAATAAATCACTCGATACCGGTAATGTTGTGGTTGGTTTATGTTCTGAAGATATTCATGCAGAAGGTGGCCTAATAAATGAATTTGGTGCTGACTATTTTGATATTACAACCTATGAAGATCTAGCTAATGCAAAAAAAGGCGGATGTGATGAGGTGGCTTTCAAACTAGATTTATAATTTAATATCTATTGCTTAACTGTTTGGCTATTGCTTTTTTATTTTTTAAAGTTATATCATATATAATATAATTAACTATTAAATTTATAAATGAAGAATAATAATATATGTCATAACAATAAAATAAAAAGTAATATATTAGCTTTCTCTCTTATAGAATTATCTATAGTGTTAATTATAATAGGTTTGCTTGTAGCAGGTATCACAGGAGGACAGTCTCTTATAGAATCTGCTAGAGCTAGAGCAGTAATGAATGAAGCTAGAGGATATATGCAGGCAGTTAATACCTATTTTGTTGCGAATGGAAGGTTACCCGGTGATCCGGATAATAGGGGAAAGATGGGAAGATATAGTGAAAATGATATTACTGATAGTGATTATGAACAGGATATTAGTGATTGGAATGCACCTTGGTTTGATTTAAATAAGGAAGGTGTGGTTGATTGGGATAGGGATGAAAATAATGAGGATTATGATTTGCCCTATTATGGTAAGGAATCAAAATATATTAAAAAAGCAATTTATCAATTTACTTATGCGTCGTCGGAATATTCTCCTAATTGGACGGATTTAGATGCGGCAAACCCTGATTATCAAAAGGGTTTGGAAAATAAGAATGTTATAGATTTAAATGCTAAATATGGTGCTTATATTCCATCAAGAATTGTTATGAATATAGAGGAGAAAATGGATGATAAATCGCTTGATACGGGAAGTATTAGGGTTGGATATTGTTCCGAAAATACGCCTGTAATAACTGAGGGTGATATTGATGGTGGTGATGTGTATGAGAGGAGTGTTTATGGCGATGTTGCGACCTATGAAGATTTGGTTGATGCTAAAAATGGCGGTTGTGATGAGATAACGTTTAAGTTGGATTTGTGAAGTTAAAAAAGTTGCTGTTTTAAAACGACTGATTAATGGGAAATGGTAATTAATATTTTCTGATATTGTTTGTTTTGTTGTTGACTAATCTTTAGAAATTGTGTATAATATATAGCATGTAAACTTTAAAAAATAAAATGCTTGAAAATAATAATACAAAAATTGATATAGTTGAAGTAGATCAAACAAAATATTCATTTTTTGAGCAGCTTTTAAATATGGATTCTGAAACAATTAAAAGTAAATGCATGAATAAAGCATTTCGTGTTGATTCTTTTTGTAATCCTAAGTCATTAATTGTATTTACAGATTATGGTTGCTATGAAATAAGACTTTTTTTATCTAAAGAAAAAATAAAGAACATTAAAGACCTTATAGTCAATAGATCTTTTTCATTAATTGGATGTGGATCAGTGGAAGATAACATTTTTGATCAAGACTTTATTAAATCACAAAATTTAGATAATTATAAAAAAAATATTTATTACAATCAACTTATTTATTACAATAAACTTTATATTGAATTGGGTAAAAAACTATTTGATATTTATCCTGATATTTTTAATCAGCGTAGTTCGACTTTTAGTATTGATATGAAGTATAATACGCCAATTATAAATGCAATTTGGTGTGCTAATATTGATTTTTTTAATAGAATGATAGATTTATATGATACGGATAATAATAAATATAATATAGATTTTAATATGAAGGATAAAAGAGGGGGAAAAACTGCGTTGATGTCAACAATAATGAAAGGTTATAATAATGAGGCTAAGAAATTAATAGAAAGATCAGATTTATCAGTGGTTGATGATGAGGGAAGAAATGCTTTATATTATGCTAAATTATTTAAGAATGAAAAAATTTATAATATGTTGCTAAAGAAGGATAAAACTCTTCTTAATGATAGAGTTAAGGGATTGGTTGACTTTATGGAAGGTAAAAATGTTGATAGCCCTGAACTTTATATAAAAGATATGGATATTTTAAGAATGATTAATTGCGACGATGTTTTGTATTATGATGATTTTAAAACAATTTCAAAAGAATATAAAAAGAATGCAAAAAATACTTGTATGTTTATTCAAAATAGATGTAGAAACCTATTATCTCTTGTAGAAAGACAAAAAAATAGGAGCGATTCTAGAGATCAATCGCGACCACAATAATAATTCTATATTGCTATATTAGGCTGGCTATATTTATTTATGGCCGGCTTTTTTAATTTATTATTTTTAAAATATATTTAAATTTACATTTTATAAAATTAAACTCTTTACTTTTATTTAGGCCGGGTTTATTATTGATTAGGTATTTTTATAAATCACATTTAAAGGTAAAAAAATGGAAAAAAAGATGGAAGATATAGTTTCGTTGTGTAAAAAGAGGGGTTTTATTTTCCCTAGTTCTAGTATTTATGGCGGTTTGCAAGGGGTGTATGATTTTGGACCTTTGGGTGTGGAATTGAAGAATAATCTTAGAAATGCTTGGTGGAAGTCTATGGTTTATGAAAGGGATGATATAGAGGGTATTGATTCTGCTATATTGACTAATCCGCTGACTTTAAAGCATTCTGGACATGAGGATACTTTTACGGATCCGCTTGTGGATTGCAAGGATTGCAAAAAGAGAATGAGGGCTGATAAATTGAATAAGCCGGGTCAATGTGATTTTTGTGGATCAAAAAACTTGACGGAACCGCGTGCGTTTAATTTGATGTTTAAAACTAATGTCGGACCCGTGGATGATGGCAGCAGCTTTGCCTATTTGAGACCGGAAACAGCACAGGGTATTTTTGTGAATTTTAAAAACGTTTTGGATACGACTTCAAAAACTATTCCATTTGGTATTGCGCAGACGGGAAAATCTTTTAGAAATGAGATTACTCCTAAAAACTTTTTGTTTAGGGTTAGGGAGTTTGAACAGATGGAAATGGAGTTTTTTGTTGAGCCGGGAACTGATGAAGAGTGGCATAAATATTGGCTTGACAATAGGTATAAATGGTGGCTTGAACAGGGCTTGAAGGCTGAAAATTTAAAACTTCAACCGCAGACTAAGGAAGAGCTGGCACACTATGCAAAAGCTACGGTTGATATTTTGTATAGATTTCCGCATGGCTTTGATGAGATTGAAGGCGTTGCTGACAGACAGGATTTTGACTTGGGTTCCCATACGAAAAATCAAGAGGAGTTTGGGCTGAATGCACATGTTTTAGAAAATAAGGATTCTAACACAAAATTGAACTATCAAGATGTTGTTAAGAAAAAATCCTATATACCTTTTGTTATTGAACCTTCTGCAGGACTTGACAGGGGCTTGTTGGCTATTTTGGTAGAAGCTTATACCCATGAAGATTTGGGTGATGGAAAAGATAGAATTGTAATGAAATTTAAAAAACATTTAGCACCTGTGAAGGTTGCGGTTATTCCGTTGGCAAAAAATAATGAAAAAATTGTTGCAAAATGCCATGAAATAAAGGAAATGTTGCAAAAGTTGGGCATTGGAAGAATTAGATATGAGGACACGGGAAATGTTGGAAAGGCCTATAGAAGAAATGACGAAATAGGAACGCCTCTTTGCATTACTGTTGACTTTGAGACTTTTGAAAAAGAACCGGAAAGTATTACAATTCGTGATAGGGATACTATGGAACAGGTTAGGGTAAATATCAGCGACTTAAAATCCTATATTTTGAATTATTTTAACGAATAGGGCAGGGCATTTATTGGCTATGAAAATTTTAGGTATTGAAAGCAGTTGCGATGAAACGGCGGTAGCAATAGTAAACGAAAATAAAGAAATATTGTCAAATATCGTCGTGTCTCAGATTGACATACATAAAGAGTTTGGTGGAGTAATACCTGAAATTGCTTCAAGAAATCACCTTGACGTCATTGAAAAAATTATACTTAAAGCACTTAAAGATGCAAATTTAAAGTTTGAAGATTTAGACGCCATTGCTGCAACCTGCGGTCCTGGTCTTATGGGCGGACTAATCGTAGGTGCCATAACTGCTCAAACTATTGCAAGCGTCTTTAACAAGCCATTTATTGAAGTCAACCATCTTGAAGGACATATTTTAACCTCAAGATTAACAAACAATCTAGAATTTCCATTTTTAATATTTTTAATTTCCGGCGGGCATTCGCAAATATTGCTTGCAAATGGTGTTGGAAACTATGAAAAAATTGGTGATACCATAGATGACAGTTTAGGCGAATGTTTTGATAAAGTTGCACAAATGTTAGGATTAGAATACCCGGGCGGTCCTAAAATTGAAAAATTAGCCCAATATGGCGATGAGAACAGATTTAAGTTTGTCAAACCTTTAATTGACGCAGTAGGAAAGGGCAGAAGTAAAGAAAATGACTTAAATTTCTCATTTTCTGGTTTAAAAACTGCCGTAAGACGTGAAATTGAAAAAATAACAGGAGAGGATTACAACTACAGTTTAAGTCATACAAAACTTGATGAACAAACCATAAAGGATATTTGTGCAAGCTTTCAAAAAACCATAGTTGAAATACTGCAGGACAGATTTAAAAACACCGTAAAATATCTAAAGGACAAAGGAATTGTTTTAAACAAACTAATATTTGCCGGCGGTGTATCAGCAAACCAATATATAAAAAATAACATGATTAATTTTTGTGGAAAATATGGCTATGAAATCATAACTCCGCCATTGAAACTATGCACTGACAACGGCGTTATGGTCGCGTGGGCAGGGCTTGAAAAGTTTAGACTTGGACTTTATGAAAAAAGCGACGTATTGAACATAAAGTCTAGATGGGAACTTGATGGGATGAATGGTGCAGCGGTTTGTCTACATTCGCAGATTAAATGTGTGCAGTAGATGGGTGACTGATATAGAAATTGAAAATTGAAGCACGAAG
>CALXXG010000058.1 GCA_944392625.1 uncultured Rickettsiales bacterium | reverse complement strand
AAGTTGCACCTGCACCTCAACAGCAGATGTATGGTCAAATGAATGCTCCTATGATGCAAATGGTTGGTGGAGCTCAAATGGCACCTCAACCACCACTTCGTCCACAACACAAAGCCCCAGTTTTTCCGGGGTATGAACCACCTCGTCCAGCAGTAAGGCCAGAACCACCTGTTGGTGATGTTCCAAAACCAAGAACGGCTCCTGCTTCAAAAATTAAGCCAGCCCCAAAGGTTGACCCCGCAAAGAGTGAAGTTCGAAAAACTGCACCTCCACCACCTCCACCAAAGGAAGAGGTTGCACCACCAGTTGGTCCAAGCCCTGCCGAAATGCTTATGGGCGGGTTTGATGGCTATGTTGGCGGAAAGAAGGCGGCGGGAAGGGATTATCTTATGGAACTCCTCAAAAAATAGCCTGAAAATTATTCACAATAGTGCAAAATTTCAAAATATCTCACACACTCATTTAGAGCAACTAAAATCGAGCGTGAGATATTTTTTATTTTTTCTCTTGCAAACAATTTTCGAGCTATTTATATTTTCTATTTAAGTGAGGTTCAGCCAGACAGTCATTTACGAAAGTAAACTCGTGCCTGAGATTTTTTTAGTGCCTCGCCTAATACTCTATACAACAAATAAACGAATGAAAGAGCTTGAAAACCAGCTTGAAGATATTGACAGACAAATACTAATAGAAAAATCAAAAAATACTTTTAAAGTGTATAAACAAGCTATAAAAGAGTTTTATATAGAAGCATTAAAACTAGAACCAAAACTGCTAATAGATTATGCTATCAAAGAAATACAAGTTTATGAAGATAAACTTGAAATAATATTTAACAGCCCAATAAAAAGAAGTCCTGACAACAATCAGGGCTTTTTTCTTTTCAATTTTAATTCTAAACTACCACAATATATTCAAAACAAAGAAAAACCAAATATGATTAAAATGGAGATTAAATACCATGTTTAATCGTGGCTATTTATTCCATGGTGTTCTTGACATGAGTCTCCTCGAAATGGTAATTTCAGGGCATGCGGTCAAGGGAAAGAAATTGCAAGCAATTATCTTTTCTTGCCCTTGGCATAAAAGCCTATACCATTTCTACTCATGTCAAGAACCTTTCACGGCATAAACCGCCACTATTTCTCGAATTTTAAATTATCAGTTAACAACAATGCAATGAGAGTTAGCCATTTGTTATTTTCAAAATTTATCTGAATATCAAATATTTTTACAATTTTTAAAAACGAATCAATCAATGTATAAATATTATCATTATATTCATTTACAAATACAGGTATTAATTTTAAACTATCGATTTCTTTTTTAGAAAAAACCTCAAAATTTAAATCTATATTTATGTTTTCAAATTCTACTCTTTTTTTATTTAGTAATTCAACGACCTTGTTATATTCCGTTTTTATATTATCAGAGATTAATAAATAATTTTCTATAAAAATCTTAATTTTCTTATTAGCACGATTAAGTTTTTTACTTAAGAAATGCATATTTTGTTGAATTATATCAATGCTCAATCGGTTAGATACAAGAGAATCTTTTATTTTATATTTATCAATCAAAAAGATTTCGTTGTCATGATATAGTGATAAAAAGTTTGACATTTCATTAGTTAAAATTCCAATTTCACGAGAACGTATTAGTTCTTTTCTGTTCAAAAAATCTTTTATCACCCGAAAATCGTTTATTATTTGGACAATAAAAGAAATAACTGTGCTGAATAGTATGCTTGCCACAATGCTTATCCAACAAGAATAAATAGATAATAATGTCGAGTCTTCTTTTGATTTATATAAAAAGACTATCAAGCCAACAAGTGCAATTGTAGATATGATAGATATCAGAATAAAAATCAAATAAGATTTTTTAAATTTTTTAGCCATATTTTACTCCTTCATATATTATAGCAAAAAAATAAACCTAAATCAATATCGATTTAGATTTTGATTGGCGGGAAGTAAGCTATCCAATCCTAACACCAAAATTTATGTTGGAATTGGATGGATTAGATTAATTATAGTTTTATAAGTCTTTTTGAACCATTTCTTGTAATGTGTATGAAATGGTTTTCAATTCCTTATCTTTAGTTGATGTTTTAGTAGTAATATTTTTTCTAAATGCCCCGTAATTTACAGGGTAATTTTCTTTATACACCTTGCCGCAAAATTCATATTCAATAGTAAAATTTAAGATATTAATATTATCAGCGCTTAATTTTTTATAATCTATACTGCAAACAATATTTTGATTTGGAGCCAGTAAAGTTCCTTTTATACATTCAAATGGAGTCACTGTTATTCCATAGTTATATTTTTTTAAATCTATATCACAAGTAAAATCTTTTATAACTGCTCCTGATTTACCAAAATTTTTTACAATAATATAAAATTGTAAATTTGCAAAATTAGTCATATCCCCATATACAGAAATATATGGACGGGTATTGCTCTCAATCATTTTATTGTTTTGTTTCAAAGTTAAAACTACTGTAATAATTGAAGTAATCGCAAGAATTAATGATAATATTGATAAACTTAAATTTATCCAATCACTTATACTCATAAAACACTCCTTTTTATTTATTAGTTTTGTAAAATTCAATATTTTCTTTTTTTAAAAATTGAAAAAATTTAGACAATTCATCTCTTTTGTTATAAACTTTATTATAGTCTAAAATTGATGAAGAAATATATTTATTAATATAATTTTCATATAATAGAAGCCAATGCTCACCATAAAAATCATATTTTAGAAATTGATTTGATAAAGTTTTAAGTGCTTCATTTATACAATTATCAATATTTGCTCCATAAATCAATGTTTTATGGTTCTTTATAATATCTAAAGATAATATCCTAGAAAAATCATCTCCACTTTCCAATATCTTTGTTATATTTTTAACATCAATATTTATTTGAAGTGTTATTACAGAATATAAAAACCACAATAATTCTTGCTGTTTTTTTGCTTTTATACATTCTGGAATTTCTTCATTTATAACTTTTTTAATTATATTTAATTTAATAATCTTATTCTTTAATATTTTTAAACATAAAGAAGACAAATCTGGTTTTACCATCATGATATTAATTAAATAGCTTGCAATTTCCACTGCATTTTTTTGGTTAATATGCTCTGATTTGATAACTTTTAAGGCATATTTCAAGGCCCCTTTTTGTCCTTTCTCAAATAAAGAAAGCGCATATCTCAATAGTGACTCTGCACCATCTTTTTTTATCATTGAATTAAATTGAGAATTAAAATCATAATAATTTTCAAATGGAAATAAATCTATACTAATTTTCTCTTTGTTTAATGTTAGGTTATATTCGTTAAAAATTTGATACAAATCACTTAAAGAATTTTCAGCATCTTGTTTCGTTCTAAAATAAAAGTTATAATCATCTACAAAACGTACAAACTGGTATTGTTGCCTCAGAATTTTATCTATACCACTTAACAACAACTCACTAAAAATTCTAGATGCAAATGGACCTATAATTATTCCATTTGTTTCTAAACCTTTACATTTTCTCATTAATTTATCATATTGATCCGCAAAGATATATGTCTTATTTGAAATTTTTTTATTTTTTGTATCAATATACTTTTTTGATTCTTCTTTTCCAACAAGAGCCCATGTTAGACTATGTGTATATATAGAATTGTAGAAATTAGATAAGTCTATTTTTAATCTATATTTATAGCCAAAAAAACATTTGCATCTAATTTTTCTAGATTCGTCAAACGTGTAAGAGGATAAGTCACCTATGCTAAAAATTGGAGAAGTTGAATTTGAGCTTTTTGATAGTTTTAGAATTGTTTTCCAATTTGATGATAAAAATCTTAATAATTGCAAATAAGAATATGGGTTAGGAAGACTTATAGTTCTTCTTGTGTATTCTGATTTATATATTGAAAGATTTGTACAATATGTGGTGGGATAATTATTTGAAAAGGTTAATATTTTAGATAAAATTTTATCTATTTTTTCTACAAAATCTTCAGAAGAAAAAGATGGTGGCATTTCTTCTGTAAAATATTTATGTAAAAAACATTCTTTTATTAAATTTGAACTATCAAGAATAATATTTTCCATAACAACCTCATTTACATTAATTACATTATATCATAAAAATTATTTTATTGTATATGTTTGTTATAAAAAGAAGAAGTATATTTCAACTTCTTCTCTTTCGTTTTATTGATTGTTTTGCAAATGAGTATAAACTGCATTTGCTGATAAGGTTGAAAAGTTGCCGTTTGTTTCGGCAAAGGTTTTTAAATCATGAGCAAGAAGAAAAGATATTTTTTCTATCTGCCTTGAGTTTAAATTGACTTTACCTAATTTTAGTTCGTTTGAATTAAAATCAAAAACAGCAGTGTTTTCATCTATATCTTTACAATCAATAAAACATTTTTGTTTGATAGTTTGTTTTAAGTTAAACATGCTAATGTTTAATGAACGAACAATATACTATCAAATATGGACTCTTAAAGTCCATAGTTATTATAACATTTTTATTTACAATTTTCTATATTTTTGACAAAAAAAGACAAGTGGGTATCCCACTTGGTTTAATAAGGGGAAATGACTCAAAAGTGAAACTTTCGCTTTTTGGGGGTGAATCATTAGAAAAACTTATTATATAAGGTTTCTTCACGCCTAAAAAACGATTTTGAGTCTATTTCCTTATCCTGCTTCTAATAATTATTCTTGGATACCAGTAAAAATTATGGCTTCATCTATCTTTTTCATCAATAAACTAGCTAAAATTAATCTGTCTATAGCGTTTTCTTTGTTACTTATCAAATTTTCATGTGCTTTAGGATTTCTAATTGCCTGCATTGCACCAGCAAAA
>CALXXG010000057.1 GCA_944392625.1 uncultured Rickettsiales bacterium | reverse complement strand
TCATTATTATTATTTTTTTTAATCAAATGATTGGCATTTATATACATATTAATATACCATTGAATTGTTAACACAATTCAATGGTATATTAATATTTTTAAAAAGCTATCTTTTTTTGACAATCTCGAAGTTACTGGTTATACAAAGCCACATCCAATGATTATAAATCAATACTTATTAAAAAATTCTTTAGATCCAAAAACTGATACGATATTATTTATGGGTGATGCTTTTGCTGATGTAAGATGCGCTTTTAAATCTGGTTGTATTCCAATACTTTATACCGAAATAGTAAGAGATGAAATTTCTCCTAAAAATTTAGAGAGATTATCAAAAATAAATCCAGACAATCCTGCAAGAATTATAGGCACGCAAAGACAATTTATAGAATTATTGGAAAAATCAAAAGTAATTTGGGATGAGAAAGCTAGAACAAAAATTGCATATATTGAGCAGGTGGTAAAATAGGAAAAAAGGCTATACAAGATATATGTAATATGATACCAGCCAACGAAAATGTGGAGCTTGTATTGCTTGGTTCTGGTAGTGAAGATAGTTTGACAAGATTAAGTGGATTCGTAAAAGATGTGATTGGCAGTCTAGAAATGGCTGGTAAAGGGGATAATATAAGGTTTGTAATAACAAATGATTATTCAAGAACGAATGATTCTAGTATTGTTATATGTAGTGCTGCTAAATGGTCAAGTGAGGAGGAAAAAGTAAGATTCAGAGAGATAGATCCAAGTGGTAGAAATGTGCAATCCCTGGCCAATGCTGAGATGATTAAAAATATTTTTAAACAATTAAATATATTTTGTCCAAAAGCATTAGCGCTTATACTTACAAATCAAGTTGATATGATGTGCCATATATCAAGAGTGGTTGCAAATAATATGAATATTATTGGATTGAGTGGTGCAGTGGATTCTACGAGATTAAGACAAAGTATTAGAACTATAACTGGACTATCAAGTAGTGGATTAATGATTGGTTATCACAATTCTAGCATGACGCCAATTTTAAAAAGTTTAACTATGTCAACTGGAAAAAATATATTCCCAGTAATCTCTGGTGATGTAGAATTTTCTGATTCAGATTTACAAGAAGAATTTGAAGGGATTGAGAGGAGAAAATTGGAAAGTATAGTATCGGCAACAAGGACAATGGGTGGTGAAATATCAACTCAACAAAGATCTGGTTTAGATTCTAATGTGGATACAGGAGCATTTATGCTGCCGGCTATTGCTGTGGCTAGGTTAGTTGGCGACTTTTGTTTTGGTGTAGGATCACATACTGAAAGTTATAATGTGTTTATATCAGATCCTGAGATAGCTCATCATTATGGCGTACTTCCAAATACAGAACTAAGTATACCATTAAAAATAGAAAGAGGTAAAATAGAACAAATATCAGATGTTCCCCTTTTGGAGACTGAAAAATTAAAAATGAGAGAAGCTCAAAGAAAACTTAATGAACAAATGAGTGAAATTTTTGGGACAGAGAAAAAAGTATAAATTCTTGTTTTGTGATATTTAAATATTCCACGTAGTGCTAGCTTAAAGACTAAATACGGTGTGGAATATTTATTTTTCCCCACTCATAAACCCCGCCACATCCCTTATATGCTTCACAGGATAAATCTTTATCTTATACTTCTCGGGTTTGAATTGTTTTATATTGAATATTCCCTCCGGAACAATGGCTTTTGTAAAGCCTAATTTTTCTGCTTCTTTAAGTCTTGCTTCAATTTGGGAAACCATGCGGATTTCGCCGGAAAGTCTTAAAATGCAATAATTTAGAATATGATTCAAGATATGGACACACACATCTGCAACAGGCACTGGACTTTATAGCAAAATACAAACCAAAAAGGGCAATACTTACGCATATTGGTGCTAGGATTATGAAAGACTGTTAAGTATGTTGCAAAGTGGTGTGGAGATGGCCTGGGATGGGATGGAGGTGGAGATTATTAATAAAATCTTCTTTTTTACAATTTTAAAATATGGAGTAAAAAAATATAGTCAATATTTAATTAGCTACATTTCTTCATCCAATATTTCAACTATTTTTGCCAAGATTCTATCTTTTTTATTTGCACTATTCAAATTTCCTATTGGTTCAGAAAATAGTTCTTGCGGTTTTAATTCCAAGGCATTTGCTATTTTTTCCAGCATATCAACGGATGGAAATCTTTTTGCCGTTTCCATTAGTCCTATATAATTTGTTGAAGTCTCGCATAAATCAGCTAGTTGCATTTGAGTTAGTTTTTTTCGTTTTCTAGCTGATTTTATATTATTTGCCAAATATTCTTGAAATTTATTCATAGTATTGTTTATTTTTTGTTTATATGCTATTGGTAAATAAATTGCTTGACAATTAACTATTAGTGTTGTAATATTATTATATAACTAACTATTAGTATGTTTTATGGAAAAAATATAAGATAAAGAATGTGGAATAACTTTTCAAATATTTTAAAACAAAGCTTACTATTTATTTTTATAGATAAACATATCTACAATAAGAATAAATATTGATTTTTAAAAGTATATAATTATTGTTAACAATAGAAAGTGCTGATTTTATTATGAATATCTTATTTATTTGGCCTAGAGAGCCTTTTTTACCAAATAGTTTATTTAAACATTTTGTCTATGTGGGCGAAGTTGCAGGAATACTAAAAAAATATGGTAATAACATAAAAATATTAGATTTAAGTGTGGAATTATTAAGTAAAAAAGATTTTGTTAATCAATTAAAGGGTATAGATTATATTTGTATACCAATTGAAATTTATACAGCGAGATCAGCAGTAAATTTAGTAGATCTAATAAAAAAGATGCGTATTGATATAAAATTAATTGGGTATGGTAGTGCTGTAACTTTAAATTCAAAATTGTTTGAACCTTATTTTGACTATTTAATACCATCTGGTTTTTGGGGTGAGATTTTAAAAAATTTCTTTGGTGATAAAAATTTTATAAAAATTGACAAAAAAAATATATCACTAATTGAAATACCAAAAGTTATAGAATGGGCGGAGCCTCTTCTTGAGAGTATGCATTTGACATATTATAATACAATTTCTCATAATCAAATAGAATTAAATACTCCATTCGGATGTTTGAGAAATTGTTC
>CALXXG010000056.1 GCA_944392625.1 uncultured Rickettsiales bacterium | reverse complement strand
TCCAAGACCTTTTAAAGATTCTTGGCTTGCCGTATTAGCTTCTACTTGTTGTTTTCTTTCTAAAAGAATTATTTGATTTTCTAATTCTTTTGATTGCTCTTGTAATTTTTCTAATTCTCCATCTTTTGCTGTTTGAGCACCACCCAGAGAATTGATTTCTTCAATCTTTTTATTTACTTCTTCTAATTGAGATTTAGTAGATTCTAATTCTTGAGTAGTTTTATTATATGCGTCAATTGATTCATTTATTTTTTCATTTTGTTCTTCAACTGAAACAGTTAAAGCATCAACAATAGATTTAACTGCAACTACTGTACCGATTACTGCTGTAATTCCTAATACAATTGGATTTATATTTAATAGTTCTAGTGCCGCAGTTAGTTTTCCAACAACTCCGGTTGCTTCTGCAACTATAGAAATAAATCCAGTAAAATCACTAATTAATCTTGTAATATTTAATGCGGCAAAACCTTTGCTTGCTAATACTAATGCCGCATATAATAATCCTAATTTAATTATTACCTGTCCAACATCACTATTCGCAAATTTAAGTATATTTGTTCCTGCATCAAGCAAAAGTTTAATGAATTGAGTTAAACTTCCATCTCCAAGAACTAATTCTTGAAATTGGGCTTTAAGCATATTTGTTTTCTTTTATATTTACTAAGAATCGCTACTTCTTAATGTGAAATGTTATTTAATATATTTTTATAATTATTATTTTTAAAATCTTTATGAGAAATTCTAATTAATTTAATATTATTATTTTTGCAATAATCATCTTTTATTTTATCTCTTATTTTTTGTTCTTTAAAATTTTCTTCTCCTCCAAAATAATCTATTGGGTTTTCATGTTGCCTTCCATCACATTCAATTGCAATATTATAATCTGGTAAATAAAAATCAAAAAATAAATGTTTTTTATTTTTACAATCATTAAATACTTTTTGGTTTTCAAAATTAACATTATTTTTTATTAACCATTTTTCTGTCTTTATCTCTAACGATGATTTTTTACCACTACAATTTAAACATCTTACAATTTCTTTATTATCTAAAAAAATTCTTTTTGTTGAAAATTTATTATTGCAAAACGGACAGATAATATCAATAATTGTATCTTTATCTGTCTTACCAATTTTATTTATTCCAACAAACTTTATTTCTTTTTTATCACAAAATAATTTTAAATTTTCTTCTAAAAATTCTGAATTCGGTTTAAAAGGTGTAAAAGATTTACCTTTTTTGAAATTAGAATAACTTATTTTCCCAATATATCCATCTCTATTTCTGCATAATAATGGAGTTGTAGCATTTTTGTATTCTGTAAAAATGGGGTCAAATCCTCTTTCTATAAAATATTTTTTTACATCTTCTATTTTATTTCTAAATTTATCTTGCGCAATAGAAAATGTACAATCTCTACAATACCATGATTTTGCATTTATGAAACTATCTAAAGTTCTATTAAATTTATTTCCGCATTTACAAATAAAATTATATTCTGATTTTACACCTAAATATTTTTGATTTAAAATTTTTACATTAATATTATTATTTTTTATATACATATTTATATTATCTAAAGAATATGGATTATCATCATGAAATATTGCTAAATTGCTTTTGTTCTTCTTTTTTGCCTTTATTTGATATAATGCATGATAATATTTGTATCCCATTTTATCTCTTAATATTAATTTAGTGCAAGAATCTTTATATTCATTTTCATTTAATATTTCATATCCTAAATTCTTTAAAAATTCTTTTGCTTCATTTAAAAGTATTTTTCTTGACATATAATTCCTTCTAATATATTATTAAATAACATTTCACCTCATACTTTCATATGAGAATAGCATATATTTTACTTATTTAAAATAAGCCAGACCCTTTCGATAATTAGCGTTATTATCTACTCTACTCGCTTCGTTCACTTATGTGACTTATTCTATCTAATCAATTATATCATAGATAGTTACATTTGTCAATATATTTTTTAAAAAATATTGATTGCTTTCGATATGCGTTGAGCGTTCCCATCTATATTTCAATAGTAGGCTTCGTTGCGGATTGACCATATATCCTTATCTCTTTTACTATATTTTGGTTAATTACCCCAAACCCTTATATGGCTTTTAAACCTATAAGTTAGTGTATAAGGCTCTTAGGCATCCATGATTATTCACAGATAGGGAATATTATATTTTTTCACTTGTATTCCCTCTTCCCCGTCAATTAGGTCTGTAACGCCTAAAATATTTTAAGCGGCAAGTGATTCCATATAGGCTTCATTTTCTTTCATTGCAGAACCAGCAGAATTTTGAGCTACTTTTGTTGCTTCTAAAGCTGAATCAAAGTTCATTAGCGTTGCCGAAAGTACATCAATTTGTGTCTTCATACCTATAGTTAATGCAACATTTGATTGTTCCGCTTCTGTCATTTGATTCCAGTCTTCTGCAAGCTTTGAAAGAACATCAAATGTACTTAACATTTTACCTTGCTCATCGAACAACGATAACGTTTTAGTTGCTCCGTCTACTTGGTAAGAAAATTGTCCAGTTTCATCTGCTAATTTTACAATTTCAGCACCAACAGAACGCAACCCTCGAGAAACTTTTCCGGCTTGTCCTGTTAGGATTTCCGTTCCTGCAACGGTTAATCCAATAGTTTCATCAATTGTATTTCCATAAGTAGCCATTGCACCAGAAGTTTTCGTCAAAGCCGAACTAATATCTGTACTGGATACAGCGAAGCGATTACTCACTTCATTGGTTTTATCTAAGATAGAAATTGCATCATCAGCAGTTATATTGAATGCTTTCATTTGGCTTGTAATATAACTAGCACTTTCTCCAGCAGTAATCTCAGAATCAGCCACATTTTGATAAAGAGTTGCTAATTGAGCTAACTGTGCGGCGTCTTCTTCTGTTGCTCCTGTTTTCTTAAATTCGGTTGCCGCTTCAAGCATTTGAGTTTGACTTCTTCCAGTAACTTCCCCAAGCTCTCCGAGTTTATCTATGTAAGAACTTAATTGTTCATCACTTAAATCACTTACCTTTGTAAACTCCGTCATTGCTGAATTGAAGTCAAGTATAGCCTCTTTAGCTTCTTGTATAGCACTATAAAATACTCCAATTACAGCCGTACTAGCACCAAATTTAGCTACTTTTAATGTTGTATCAACAAAATCAGCACCTAAACTTTTTGTACTCTTACTAGCTTTATCAGCACTAGAACTTATTTTTTCATTGGCTTGACTAGCTGTGCTAGAACTACTAGCATAATCTTTAATTTCTTTTGATGTACTATTAACAGCAGTTTTTAATTTTTCTATTTGACTTGTATCGGCATTTACCTTTACATTTATAGTAGTTTTACTACCGACAGTTTTTAATTGTTTTTGTAATTCAATGTCACTAACTTTAACTTGAACTATGGCGGTATAATTGCCACTAACAGCCATTTATTAATTACCTCCCTTATAGTTCCTATTTTTTATTGAACCCACGATTAGATTTTGGTTTTATTTGAGACCAACAAACATTAATTGCATCAGCAATATCGTCCTCATTCTTTTTCGAACTTGGACTAACCCATTTCAAATTAATCTCAAAATTTTTATTTGCGTATTCAATGCTAGATTTTTTCATTTGTTCTCTTTTAGTGTCTTCTTTTTTTCCAGTAAACAAACCTAACTTTGAACGCCAATTTGAAACTCCTATAAATTCAACTGGAATATTCCTAGATGAAAATAAGCCTATAATAGAGCCTTGTACAGCACCCAATATAACTAAAGTTTTTTTAC
>CALXXG010000055.1 GCA_944392625.1 uncultured Rickettsiales bacterium | reverse complement strand
AAAAGAGATGATAGAGAAACAATTTTTGATCAGATTTTACTTTATGCGGCGTGGGTTTATGGTTTAAATTTTGAATCATCAAAAAAATTTGTTGTAGAACATAAAAGTATGAATACATTTATTAATATGATGGAAAAAGAGCTTGACAATATAGAACAAAAAACTAGTAAAAATAATGATGACATCAACAAAGTTAAGTTGCAAATTGAAGAAATAAAAAAACAATTTGTTTCCGATGGCTTAATGTAATTATTAATAAAAATTATAGATAAATAATTGATTTTTATATCTGACATTGTAGTATTTACATAGTATAAAAGAAATATTAGTTTATCAATGTTAACTTTAAATGAAATTCGTGAAAAATACTTAAAATTTTTTGCAGATAAAAAACATAAGATTTTGCCATCATCATCGTTAGTTCCCAACGATCCAAGCTTGATGTTTACTGTTGCTGGCATGGTTCCTTTAAAAAATTATTATTTAGGGCTTGAAACTCCGCCATCAAAAAGAATGGCTAGTTGTCAAAAATGCATTAGAACAAATGATATTGAAAATGTTGGAAAAACTGCAAGACATCATACATTTTTTGAAATGCTTGGCAATTTTTCAATTGGAGATTATTTTAAAAAAGATGCTATAAAGTGGTCATGGGATTTTTTAGTTAATGATTTAAATTTGCCGTCCGAAAAATTATTGGCTACGGTTTATCATACAGATGATGAGGCATACCAGCTATGGAAAGATATTGCAAAATTACCGGATGATAGAATTATAAAAATTACTACTGATGATAACTTTTGGTCAATGGGTGAGGTTGGACCAGCTGGTCCTTGCACTGAAATATTTTATGACTATGGACCTGAAGTGTGGGGAGGCAAACCTGGAACCCCTGATGAAGATGGAGATAGATATGTTGAAATATGGGATATTGTATTTGAGGTATTTTCAAAACATGCCGATGGGAGCATGACTCCGCTTGAAAAAAAGAATATTGATACCGGAATGGGACTTGAGAGAATAGCATCTGTTGTGCAGGGCAAACATAACAACTTTGATACTGATCTATTTCAAGATTTAATTAAAAATTCTGTCGGACTTTTTGGTAATGAAGATGCTATTTTGCAGCATAGAGTAATTGCTGATCACCTAAGGGCTACATCTTTTTTAATTGCTGATGGCGTTTTGCCATCAAATGAGGGAAGAGGATACGTTTTAAGAAGATTACTAAGACGTGCTATGCTATATATACATCAATTCGGCATAAATCAACCATCAATGTTTAGGCTCGTCCCAAGATTGACAGATTTAATGGGGGAACACTATACGGAACTTAAAGAAAGAGAAGATTTTATAATGGAAACTATGGAAACTGAAGAAATTAAGTTTAGACAAACGCTTGATAAGGGGTTGAGAATACTTGATGAAGAGATTGAGAAATATTATAGAGAAAATGGGATTAAGAATGAAGAATAAAGAATTAAGAATTGTATGAAATTAAAAATTAAAAATAAGTTTCAACGAAAAATTGCTCCCCACTTGAGGGAAGACAAATGAACAAAAGCTTTGCTTGTAGTTCGTTTGGTGAGGGAAAATAATATTGGTAAAATAATTATGATACTAACATCTTTTGAGAAAGCTATTAATTCATTGAAAGAAGCTATTGCAGAGTATAATAAAGATAAAAGCAACAGTTTTGTTAGAGATTCTGTTATTCAAAGATTTGAATATACCTATGAGTTATCAATTAAAATGCTCAAAAGATATTTGGAAATTATATCAAGCAGTAAAAGTGAAGTTGATATGATGTCCTTTAATGATATTATAAGAAAGGCAAATATTAAAGGAATGTTAAGCGGAAATTTGGAGGATTGGCGAAATTATAGAGATATGAGAAATATAACTAGTCATACATATGACGAAGAAAAGGCTTCTCAGGTTATAAGCGTAGTTGATGGGTTTTTGTATGATGCTGAATTTTTATTAAATATTTTAAAAGAAAAATGTTTGGATTAGAAGAAAAATATTTAAAAATTGTAAAAGAAATACTGCAAAAACACTTAAAAGGTCAAAATGTTTATGTTTTTGGGTCAAGGAGTGTTGGAAATTTTAAACAATATTCTGATTTAGACTTGGCAATAGATGGTGATTTAAACGGTGTCGATATAGCTGAGTTAAGAAGTGATTTTGAGGAGAGCATTATACCAATAGATGTTGATATAGTTGAGATTAATAGAATTTCAAAAGAATTTTTTGATGCAATAAAGAATGATTTAAAAAAGGTTGAATATAAATAAAATGAAAAAAGAAATAATTGGAAGCAAATTTATTTTAAGGGATTTAAGACCGATTGAGGATAAGGAAAGTATTATTAGGAATATAAATAACAAAAAAATTTTAAATAAAATTTCCCTTGAATTTCCCTATACGGACAAGGATTATGAAAAATTTATTGAAATGTTTGATAAGGAAAAAACAGACAAAGACGCTGATATTAATTTTATTATAGATGTTGATGGTGAAGCTGTTGGCTGTATTTCTTTAATGCGAAATAAAAGAATATCAGCAAAACATATAGCTGAAATAGGCTATTGGCTTGGCGAGGATTATTGGGGTAGAGGAATAGCTACTGAGGCAACTAAGTTGCTATCTAATTTTGCTTTTAACGAAATAAATATTATGAAAATAATAATTCAAGCTTTGGAAGATAATATTGGCTCTAGAAAAGTTGCTGAAAAAAATAATTTTAAACTTGAATATATTAGGAAAAAAGAAGCGTTTAAAGAAGGAAAGTATAAGGATTTAGTTTGTTATAGTATGTTTAATGATAATTTTAGAAAATAAAAAAGAGGGCAAAAATGAATAAAGATTTAAAAAATAGTTCAAATAAACCATTATTTAGTGGAAAGGTAGCTTTTACATTGTATGATACCTATGGATTTCCACTTGATTTAACCCAATCAATTCTTAAAGAAAAAGGAATTGAAGTAAATGTTAAAGAGTTTGAAGAAGCTATGGCAGAACAAAAAAGAAGAGCAAAAGAAAATTGGTCCGGCAGCGGTGATGTAAGAAATAGCAAAATTTATTTTGATATAAAAGAAAAAATCGCACCAACAAAATTCGTTGGATATGAAAAAAATACAGCTATGGGCAAAATTCTTGCCATAATTAAAGATGGAAAAGAAGTTAACGAAGTTAAAGCTGGCGACAAGTTTGAGTTTTTTGTTGATACAACTCCATTTTATGGTGAATGCGGGGGACAAGTTGGAGATACTGGACTTGCTATTCAAATAAATGAAAATGGTGTTATACCTTTGCCTTTTTCAACGGTTGAAATTTTAGATACTAAAAGACCATTTTCAAACTACTTTTTGCATAAAGCAAGTCTTGAAAGCGGAAGCTTGAAGGTTGGCGATTTTCTTAATCTATCAATAAATACTGAAAGAAGAAATAAAATAAGGGCGAACCATTCGGCAACGCATTTGCTGCAGTATGCTTTGAGAAAAATGTTTGGTGAAACATTGGTTCAAAAGGGATCTGCTGTTGATGAGTTTAGATTAAGATTTGATTTTACTCTAAATAAGCCAATAACTAAAGAACAAATAAGAGAAATTGAAAATACAGTAAACGAATTAATTTTTAAAAACACAGCCGTAGAAACTAGAATAATGCCAATTGAAGAGGCTAAAAAATGTGGTGCAATGGCTTTGTTTAATGAAAAATACGAAGATGAAGTTAGAGTTTTGTTCATGGGTGAAAAGTCTTATGATGATATTAAAAAAGATAAACAAAATATTGACAAAAATTCAATAGAAGCAGTTAATGAAGGTCTTAATGATTTGAACAATTCGTCTCTAAAATCTGTTTGTTCTGTTGAATTATGCGGCGGAACTCATGTTTTTAAAACTGGAGAAATAGGTTTATTTAAAATTGTCAGCGAAGAATCTGTTTCATCTGGCATCAGAAGAATTGAAGCTTTAACAGGTTTGGAAGCTATTAAATATATGAATAAATTTCAAGATATTGTTTATGAAATTAATGATATTTTGCAAATAGATACTAATTCGTTAGTTGATAAAATTAAAACAGTCAGCGAAGAATATAAAAGCTTTAAAAAACAATTAGACAATATGAAAAAGTCTAAAATAGCTAGTATGACATTCACAGAAGAAAATGATGGCGTAATGTTTGCCTATACTCTTTTAAAGGACGCAAACCCTAAAGATGTCAAGGGAAAATTTATTGATTTTCAAAACAAAAAATATAATGACAAATCAATATTAATGTGCATTACTAAATTTGATGGAAAATTAACAATAATTTTGGGTGTTTCAAGGGATTTAAATGATAGGATTAAAGCAAATGAAATAATCAAAAAATTAGTTGAAATAGCTGGTGGCAATGGTGGAGGTGGACAACCATGGTTTGCTATGGGAGGCGCTGCAGATAAAAATAGGCCAGAAATCATAACCAATATTATTGATTACGTTAGGGGAAAAATTAAAGAAATATAAAATCAACATAATTTATTAATTTAAATATAGCCTCAAAATATATTATTTCCTGAGGCTAATTTATTTAGTATTTTCTGTATTATTTGGTGTTTTTATGCAATCTACAATAGTTATATCATACATTGGGTGTTCTAAAGAGGAAATACTTGGTGAAGAAGAAAACATCCAACCATAAAATATTTCATCCTGTGTTTTATCTAATTTATTTTCTGTTATTTTTATTAGAACTTTATTTTCTGGAACTGCGTCAGGAGATGATTTCCAACAAAATAATGGTTCAATAATTAGTCTTTCAAAGGTAATTTCATCCCCGATTTTTACTTCATATTTGTAAGTTTTTGCTGTTATTTTATTTAAAGCTTGCAACACAACAATGTCTGCTTTATTTGTATCCTTAACATCTTTAATCCTGATAATCGGTTCTTCTTCTTTATTTTCTTCAGCTTGCACTTTGTTATCAAAATTCTCTTGCATATTTTCTTCAAGAGTTGTATCTATTATTTCTTCAACTTCGTTATTGCTAATTGCAGATATTTCTTCTGCTAAAGAAATATTTGTTAAAAATATTAATACAAACAATATACTATTTATTATCTTCATTTTTATTACCAGAATTAAAAATAAATCTTGAAATTAAATCTTCTAAATCCATTGAAGATTCTGTAAACTCAGCATACTCTCCATCTTTTAAAAATTCTTCATCAGCTCCTATTTTAATATTTATAAATTTGTTTCCTATTAGTCCGCTTGTAGATACTTTGAATATGCTGTCTGCTGGTATCTTTAAAGTATCTATAACCTTTAGCACTATTGTGGCTCTATAATTCTCTTTATTTAAACTTATATCTAATATACTTCCAACCTTAACTCCAGCAACTTTAATATCGCTGCCAATATTTAGGCCATCTACATTATCAAATTCTGCTATTATTTTGTATCCACTTGATAATTTTTGTCTACTGCCAGATACTTTTGCAGATAAAAATATGAACAAAATGCAAATTACTATAACTAAAGCACCAATTAATGTTTCAAAACTATTATTTTTCATATCAATTCTACTATATTTTTGTTAATTTATACTTTGTATTATTATTTTTAAATACGACTCCGCTATTTTGTGTATAAAAAGCATTTATTGTTGTTGTTGAAATTTTATACATATTTAAAAAATAGCTAATCATAGCTGGAGAGGCATTTTTAGGCAACTTTAATTCTTCTACATCTAGAGCGTATAATGTAATTACATAATTATGTTTTTTTCCTCCAGTTTGACAAACACCACCAAATTTTTTTTCACCATAATCATTTAATCCTTGAACTGCTCCTTTTGGAAGTAGTTTTTTGTTTTCACTTGCATCTGTTTCAATTGTAAAAACATTTGAATGTATATTATATAAAATCCAATGCCACCATCCACTTCCGGTCTCTGCGTCTTTATCAAATATTGTTATTGCAAAACTTTTTGTATTTTTTGGCGCATTTTTCCATACTAATTTTGGAGAAATATTTTTTCCATTGCATCCAAAACCGTTGAATATTTGATTGCTAAGTATTTCTTTGCCATTATAAATGTCGGGACTGTAAAGTGTAAATTTAGTTCCAGTACTTTTTGTCCTTTTCATAAAAGCTTTATCAATTTCAGTCTTCGCACTTAACGAATTGAAAAAAAATATTGATAAAATAAATGTAAGCAAAAATATTCTCTTCATAAAAATAATTTTAATATACCATTACAAAGATAATATTAAAAGTTAGTTTGTCAATAAAAATTTTATTTCTATATAATAGATTAATACTTAAATTTTTTAAAATTCAGAAAAATTTAAAAAGTTATCAAAAATATTTTTTATTTTATATAATAAAAATAAACGATTATTAGTTTCTTTTGCATTATCTGTTTTTATAAGATTGTCTTTAAAATATTTATCTATTAATGGAGTAAACTCAAGCAATAAATTTAAACATTTTTCATAGTTGCCTATTTTATCTTCTTTTTTAATTATTCTACTAACTTCTTTTATTTTAAGATTAATTGCTTTTTCATAATTATTTTTTATATGAGTTTTATTGAATATTTTTTGAATAATGGATTTCATTTCATTTATTTTAAAACCATAAAGTATATTGTTAAGTCTTTTGTATGTATTTTTTATACTTAGGAATTTTACTTCATTTTCTTCAATATATTTGCTAATTTTAACTACTTTGTTATATAAAAAATCTAGACTTATTGGTTTTTTTGCTGTTTTTTTATTTTTAAAATTTATGACAGCATAAATTATATTTTGTTTATAATCTAAATCAGCCATATAGTTGATAAATCTTTTTTTAAATAAATCTAATATTTTATTTTCAATATCAATTATTTGTTGTTTTACGCTGATTTTTTTTGTCTCTCTATTTTTTTTATAGACTGCAGTTCTAAATAAACTAATTGATTTATGCACTAAAATATTTATTGGAATATCAACTTTACTTTCTATTATTGTTCTAATTACTGCTGTTATATTTTTTCTTATACTATATGGATCTTTTGAACCTGTTGCTTCTTCATTAACTATAAACAAAGTTGTAATTATATCCATTCTTCCAGCTATTGAAATAACTTTTCCTATATCAGTTGATGGTATTCTATCAGATAAATGCCTAGGTTCATAAAATTCTTCTATTCCTTTATATACTGATTCTGGATAATTATTTGATTTTGCATAATAAGCTGATAAATGTCCCATTAATTCCGGATTATCTCTAACTAATGTGCTAGTTAAATCTATTTTTGATAATTTTGCTGCTTCTTTAGTTGATATTAAATCGCAATGAGGGGTCCATAAACAGATAAACTTTGATAAATCTATTAATCTTTCAATATTGTTGTATACTGTTCCAAAATCTTTATAATATGGTATTGATTTTAACTTATTAATTTTACTTTCTAGACTTTCTGATAGATATTTTACTAATTCTAAATTTATAAATTCTAATCCATTATTGACAGCATTATTTATACATTTTGCTATATATTCTCCATTATCAGATACCTTTGTGTTTACAAAAAATATAAATTTATTTGACAGATTTTTACTAATATTATCAATTAAACAAAAACTTTTATATCTTTTACAAATAATGTTTGTTGTAATAACTGTTGGTGTTTTTAAAAACTCTTGTTTAAATTCTCCAATAAATACATCTGGATACTCTGTTGTATTCACTATATCATTGATTAAATTTTCTTTAAAATTTAATTCATTTAATATAAATGTTGTTTGATTTGACTCTGATTCTATTTTTTTAATTTTATTTTCAATTATTTTTTTTCTTTCATTTTGATTGAATATTACAAAATTTTCTTCCATCTTTGCCTTATATTCATTAAAACTATTAATTTTTATAGTTTTGTCTAAACCAACTAATATTTTATGTCCATAAGTTAAATTGTTTGATCTTAACCCGTTAAATTCAAATTCTAAAATGTTATTATTATATAAACATAATATGTTTCTTAATGGACTTACCCATCTTGCATTACTTAAATTATTCCACATCATATTTTGTGTAAAAGTAGAAGCTAATGATGACAATATATCAGGCATGTTTTCCTGTAGAATATCTTTTATATTTGCTTTTATATTATTTTGAATAAGAATATAGTTTGTGTCATTTTTTGATAAGCATTCTTTTGATTTTAAACCAAAAGCATTTAAAAAACCATTAATTTCTTCTTCTGTTGAAGTAATCTTTGGTCCGACTATTTCTTTATGTTTTATTTTAATTGTATCATTTATATATTTTATATATATTATAATCCTACATGGCGTTGTGTATATTTCGCAAAAATTATCATCAATTTTATCAATTAAACTTAGGTTTATAAATGTATCTTCTATAGTTTTTTTAAAATTAGACTCTATATTTTTAGCGCAGTTTAAAGGAATTTCTTCTGAATATAATTCTATAAATAGTTCACTCATTTTACTTAACTACCTCTTTATTTTTTATATATTCTTTGCAGCATGTATCAATTAAATCTCTTAATATTTTGTTGTAATTAACTCTATTGCTTAATGTTATATAATTTCTAAAATTTAAAATATCTAAACAATATTTTGCTTTTAGAGCCGATGTATAGGCTGAAATAATTATACCGGAATCTAATAATTTTAAAGTCATATCTCTATAATTTTGAAATTCTTTAAAAATAATTTCATTTGTTGAGTTATTTGAGAGAAAATTGTAATTATCTTTATCAAAATCAAACATTACATCTCTATATGGTATTTTATTTATATTATCTGTTCCGTTCCAATTTATTGACCAAATATCAGAATTGCCCTGCAACAACATTAGGATCTTGTCTAAATCATAAGATATTGATAAAGGTATTGATTCAAGATTATAATAACCCATATTTTGTATATAGTGTATTTTTGCTATATAAATGCCATTAAAATAAATAAGATATCCATGTGATGTAAGTCTGAATACAAAGTTTTCAAAATAATTATCTTCAAAAGTGATATTCGTATTTATTAAATTAAATCCTAAGTATTTTATACTGTTTAAAAAAGTTTTTTGTGGCAATTCAATATTTGTTTTTAAAACAACCTGAAATGTTAAAAATCCTGAATTTTGAGTATTGTATTTTATATTTTTAGATTGAATTGGAAACTGAGGTTGAAAATACATAAGATTATAACTTTTATTTCCTATAATGCTAAAAAAAGAATTTGGATGAAATATTGTTGAAGAAATTTCTGTTTGACATGGCGGAATTAAAATACAGTCTAATTTTTCCCAAAATTCAAATAATTTAGTTATGATATAATTAAAGTTAGCATTTTTATTTAAAGCGTTCATTAAAATGATAAATGTTTTTAACGCTTTTATATAATTACAAATATTTTTTTAGTTTTCAAGAATTAAAAATATTAATTTTATTGAATTATTGGTTTTTTTAAAATATAATTAAATAAAATTAATATAATCTTGACTTACAATATTTTTAAAGTTTATTATAATTTTAGTAAAAATTTAGGAAAATGATATGAATAATAGCTTTGATTTTAATGTTAGAGTTTATTATGATAGTACTGATGCTGGTGGTGTTGTTTATCACTCAAAATATATGGATTTTTGTGAGAGAGCTAGAACGGAATTTTTAAGAAACAAAGGTATTATACAATCAAATCTTCTAAAAGAAAGAGGAATTGGGTTTGTTGTTCATAAAGCTCATTTAGAGTATAAAAAGTCAGCTAAATTAGATGATTTATTGAGAATAACTACCAATATAATTGAAAGTAATGGTGTTATTTTAAAAATGTGTCAAGATATATTTTTGATCTCTAGAGAGGGTAAAGATATAAAGGATGATCTTTTATTTCATATGAATATTGATATAGTTTGTATTAACCGTGATTATAAACCTATTAGAATTCCTAAGGATATAAATAATTTATTATTCCAGATATAGACACTATATTATTTTATTATAAAGTTTAAAAATTTTTATTTGATATGTTTGAAATTGATAATTTGTTGAAAGAAAATAATGAAATTTTAAAATCTCTACGGGGGTTTCTTTGACTACGATAAATTAAAAAATGATTTTAAAGAACTTGATGAAAAATCAAAGAAAGATGATATATGGAATAACAAAGAAGAGGCTGAAAAAATACTAAAGAAAAAAAGCGATATTGAATATATTTTAAGCAAATATAATGACTTTGATAAAAAATTAAATGATAGTATTTCTTTATATAAATTAGCTAAAGAAGAAAATAGTGAAGAGGTTATGGCAGAAATTTTATCTGATCTGAAAAATTTAAAAGGTGATTTAGAAGAATTTAGAATAGAAAATTTATTTACAGGCGAAGCTGATTCTAACGATTGTTTTATTGAAATTAATACCGGTGTTGGTGGCGTAGATGCTTGTGACTTTTCGGAAATGCTTTTAAATATGTATATAAAATGGGCAGAAAAGAAAAGAATAAAATATGAAATAATTGAAATAGATAAAGATGATATAGCTGGCATAAAATCTGGTATTATAAAAATAAAGACAAAAAATGCATATGGGTTATTAAAAAATGAAAGAGGTGTTCATAGATTAGTTAGACAATCTCCATTCAACTCTGCTGGAAAAAGACAAACAAGCTTTAGTTCTGTTGACGTTTATCCTGTAGTAGATGACAAAATAAATATAGAAATAAATGAAAAAGATTTAAAAATTGATGTTTGCCGCGCTTCTGGTGCTGGCGGACAACATGTTAATAAAACAGATAGCGCTGTTAGAATTTTACATATACCGACTGGTATAGTGGCGGAATGTCAAGAGCAAAGATCTCAACATCAAAATAAAGAAGAAGCTATGAGAATGTTGAAATCAAAACTATATCAAATAGAATTAAAGAAAAAAGAAGAAGAAAAACTTCAAAATAATTTAGCAAAGGGTGATAATGGTTGGGGCAGCCAAGTTAGAAATTATGTTTTTCACCCTTATAAATTGGTTAAAGATTTAAGAACAGGATATGAAACTGGTAATGTGAATGCAATGTTAAATGGTGAACTATTGGATGATTTTATAAAAAGTTTTTATAAATAACTCTTGAATATTTTTAAAATAGCACTATATAATACAAAAGTCGTTGTGAGTAATAATTGCAATGTAAAAAATCTTGATTTTTAAAATTTTACAACTAATAATAGTTAAGCCCAGTAGGAATATTGGGTTGAGAATTAGAACTCTCAATGCAGTTTTTCTCAGTATTTTTACTGGGCACTTTACCCACATGAGTGGGAGCTTACGGCCATGTCCAAGTAATGGCTTTTTACATATACTAAAAGCCGTAAGTCCTGAACTGTACAGGATGTTCTAACTCCCACTCGCTTCATAATTTTTTGATTCTAAATTGACAGTAATTGCTATAATAAAATTTTATAAATAAAGATAATATCCCTTAAAATTGAAAAAATTTTAAGTAGATTTTAATTATTAAATTAAATTCAATTATCTATGGATAAGGAAAAACAAAATAGAATTGACTATTTAAAAAAAGAGATTTTAAAACATAATGAAGCTTATTATAGAAACGATGCGCCATTGATAAGTGATGCAGAATATGATGATTTAAAGCATGAATTAAAAAGGCTTCTTGGTGATGATTCTAATGACGAAGTTCTTAACCTTGTCGGATATAAAGTTTTAGACGAATTTAAAAAGGTTGAGCATAAGGAGTTAATGATTTCCATAAATGATGGATTTAATGAGGAAGACATAAAAAACTTCGTGGATAAATGTTTGAGATTTTTAGGCATTGAGGATAAAGGTTTTATTCCATTTTTTCTCGAACCAAAAATTGACGGGCTGTCCTTTTCCGCAAGGTATGAAAATGGCGAATTGGTGCTTGGCGCCACAAGGGGCGACGGACATATTGGCGAGGACATTACGGAAAATTTAAGGGCTATAGCATGTTTTCCAAAAAAATTAGGTGGCAATTTTCCAAAAGTATTGGAAATTAGAGGTGAAATCTATATGGCGAAGGATGATTTTGAAAAACTCAATGAAAATCTTGAAAAACCTTTTGCCAACCCAAGAAATGCAGCTGCCGGATCTTTAAGGCAGCTTGATACTGCAATAACCGCCAGTAGAAATTTGAAATACTTTGCCTATACGGTCGGTGAATATTCTGACGATTTTAAAATAGAGAGTCAGGAGCATTTGATTGAGACATTTAAAAGCTATGGACTAAACACTGCAAGTCCAATGAAACTATGCAATTCAATGGACGAAATTATGGCGTTTCTCTTTCATATGACAGAAATTAGGTATACTTTAAATTATGATATTGATGGCGTTGTTTTAAAGGTCAACGATTGGGGATTGCAAAAAAGATTGGGAAATATAACACACCATCCAAGATGGGCGTTGGCCTATAAGTTTCCTGCAAAGCAATCCATAACAAAAATTGAAAAAATTGATATTCAGGTTGGCAGGACAGGGGCATTGACTCCTGTTGCAAGGCTTACTCCTGTTGGAGTTGGCGGTGTTCTGGTTTCAAATGCAACTCTCCACAATAAAGAGGAAATAGAAAGAAAAGATATTAGAGAAAACGATGTGGTAAAAATTCAAAGGGCAGGAGATGTTATACCGCAGGTGGTTGAGGTTTTAAAGGATAAAAGAGAGTCTAATAGCAAGCCCTATGATTTTCCAACTAAATGTCCTATTTGCGGCAGTCCTTTAATCTATGAGGATGTAGTAGTTAGATGCAGCGGTGGCATAAATTGTCCAGCACAGGTAATTGAAGGGTTAAAACATTTTGTATCAAAAAAGGCTTTTGATATTGACGGACTTGGCGAGAAACAAATTGAAAAATTTTATGAAGAGGGAAGAATTAGAAGCTTTATTGATATTTTTAAACTGCAAGAAAGAGAAGAAATAATTGAAAAGGAATACAATCCCAATAGTTTAGATTTGTTTAATTTTAATAAGGATTTATCTTCTGACGCAACAATTGATATGGCAAACTATCCAAAATTGCCAATTAGATATAGCGATGGGTGGGGTGATAAGTCAACAAATAATCTATTTAATGCTATAAATAAAGCTAAAAATATTAGTCTTGACAGATTCCTATTTGCATTAGGCATTAGATATTTAGGTGAAGTCAACGCAAGACTATTGGCTAATCACTATACTTCGTTGAATAATTTTATGGCAAAGGTAAAAAAAGCAAGCGAAGTAAATTTATTTGGCACAAGAGACAGCGACGAATACCAAGAATTTATTTCCATAGACGGCATTGGCGAAAAAATTGGAAATTCAATACTTGATTATTTTAATGATAATAGAAATTTAAAAAGAATTGATGATCTAAAAAAAATAATTAACGTAAACGATTATATTCAAAAGGTTAAATCAAACAAGCTAGACGGAAAGAGTATAATATTTACAGGAACACTAGCTAGCATGACAAGACAGGAGGCAAAAGCAAGGGCGGAAGAATTGGGTGCAAAAGTTGTCGGCAGCGTTTCATCTAAAACTGATTTAATTGTGGCTGGCGAAGACAGTGGAAGTAAACTTAAAAAAGCACAAGAATTAGGAATTAAAATTTTAAATGAGGATGATTGGTTAAAATTAATCCATGAATAAAATAAAGATACCTTTTAATATTTTATTTATAGAAATATAGATAAAATATGTATCATATTTATTTATTATTTTGAATATTTTGCCGCTTATCTTTTTGTAATTTATTTAATATTTGATTTATTTCATTTTTATGTTGTCCATATTTTGAAATAGATTGTTTAAAATACTGTATCGCTAACTAATAATATTGTTTGTAATTATAATAATTATAGTATTAAATAGACCAATTCCATATATACATCTATTCATCTTTTTTTATATATGTACTTTAGCTGATACTTTTTGACAATCTACAGAACTACATATTTTTTATTGCTTTTTCAATTATTTTTATATAAAATTACATTATGTTTCTATAATTAATGATACTATGGAAAACCAAACAAGATCTTCAAATCAAGCAAATGATAAAAATAAATTAAAGTTGTTCTCAAAATTTACTAATTTTTTAAAAAGAATAAAAACAAGAAATGATATTATAGAAAATATACCTCATTTTTCTGATGGGCATCAAATAATTTATAATTTTCCTTTTGAAAATGATGATAAAATATTTGATATTAAAGAATGTACAATAGAAAAATGCGCAAATGGAAATTTTAAAATTAGATTTTTAGGAGATGAAGACAAAAAAGAATATAATGGCGATATTGTTATAGAAGATGATGTAAAAAAAATTGAAATCAATGACTTAAAATTAAAATTATTAATGTTTACAAATAAAAAAATACTTGTATTTGAAAGTCTTGCTAATGAAAATAATTTTATTATAACAAATATTGCTAATAAAGAAAGTGAATATCAAACATTTGATATTAATAATAGGAAAGGTGTAGAAAATATTTTAAAAAAGAGAGTAGAATTTAAAAATGGCAAAAAATTAAGAGATATTATTTTTATAAAAGATGATAAAAATATAAAATTAAAAGTTGAAAAAGAAATTATATATTATCCGAATGGTAGAGATATAATGTATACCACAAAAGAAGGAGAATATACTTTTTTTAATCAAAATGACAATAATGAAAAATTGATAATAAAAGAAAAAGAAGATAATGGAAGAGGATATGAAATAATAGGTAAAAATGCTAAAAGTATAGTTGATAGTATAATGAATAAATTTTTACAGGAAGTTGACTTTTTAAATAATAATTTAGGACAAAAACTTGCAAATGCTTATTTGATTACTCATATTGATGACATAAATAAAGATAAACTTTTTGTAATTTTAAATGCAGAAAAAAATCAACCTAAAACGCTTAAAGATTTTCAAAACAAATATTTTAAAGAAGGTAACAAAAAGCCGGAATTTAAAGTTGGATTAATCAGTAATAAAAATAATAACCATTCTTTAGCAATAATTATTCCAAATCCTAATTTATATCCAGACAAAAAAGCTTATGTTTTTGATTCTTCCTATGCGGATAGTAAGATTAATAAAAATGGAAACTATGACGATATAAATGAAGAAATGCAAGAAAATATAAAAATTCTAAATTCAACTCAAATACAGCATGGAAATTGTTGCACTTTATTTGCAATGTCAGCCATTTTAGAATTGGTAAAATATAATAATTTAGAGACAATTGACAAAATATATGAAGATAAAGTATATACAGATAATAAAGTAATTGAAGTAAATAATAAAATAAATAGCAATAATAACAAAGAAAAAATAAAACTTTGTAATGAGTTTGATAAAAAAATAGCAAATTATGCTGTTAAAAATTTTAGACAAAAAATAAAAAAAGAAATAAAAGATGAAAACGGTATAGGCTTAACTTAAAAGTATTTTAAATCTGCCTATAAAAATGCTACGAAATTTTTAAATAAAGATCTTAAATTAGAAAAAATTAAAATAAAAGATTATAAAGATACATATATAAATATATAACAAAATTTATTTTTACTTGAAAAGAAAAAAATAAAGCTTATTCTTAGTGAAGTATATAATAAAAAATAGTAAAATGGTTTACAATTTAGAAGGTAAGACGGGATTATGGGAAGTTGTTATTGGACTTGAGGTGCATTGTCAAGTAAAGACAAAATCAAAGTTGTTTTCAAGAAGCTCAACGGAGTTTGGAAGTCCGCAGAATACGCATGTATCATTTTATGATAATGCAATGCCAGGACAGCTGCCGGTTATTAATCAAGAGGCTGTTAGACAAGCTGTAAAAACTGGTTTAGGGTTAAATGCTGAGTTCAATATGAAAAGTGTTTTTGATAGAAAAAATTATTTTTATCAAGACTTGCCTTCTGGCTATCAAATAACTCAATTCTATTATCCAATAATTAAAAACGGTTGGCTTGAAATAGAGCTTGAAGATAAGACAAAGAAAAAAATTAGAATACATGAGGCCCATATGGAGCAGGACGCGGGAAAGTCAATTCACGATCAACATCCTTCTTTGACTTTAGTTGATTTAAATAGAAGCGGCGTTTGTTTGCTTGAAATAGTATCTGAACCTGATTTAAGAAGTCCATATGAGGCTATGGAGTATCTAAAGGAACTCAGAACATTGTTAAGAGCACTTGATACTTCTAGTGCTGATATGGAAAAAGGCAGTATGAGATGTGATGCAAACGTATCAGTTAGAAGAGTTGGCGTTGAAAAATTGGGCACCAGATGTGAGATTAAAAATATGAACTCTATTAAGAATGTTGGTGAGGCTATAGAAATAGAGGCTAAAAGGCAAATAGATATTCTTGAAGACGGTGGAGAAATAAGTCAAGAAACTAGAAGATTTAACGCTTTAACTGGTGAAACAACTACAATGAGAAGCAAGGAAGATGCTATTGATTATAGATATTTTCCAGATCCAGATTTGGCACCTTTAGTTATTACAGAGGAATTAATTGAAGACGTTAGAAAAGAAATGCCGGAATTGCCAGAAGCGAAAAAGGCTAGATATATTGCGGAATATAAACTAAGTGATTATGATGCAGGAGTTTTGACAGCTTCTACCTTTATTAGTTCCTATTTTGAAACTGTAGTTGCTGTTCATGATCCAAAACTTGCTGCAAATTGGATTACATCTGAACTTTTTGGGCGATTAAACAAAATGGCTTTAACTATTGAAAATAGTCCTGTATCAGCTGAAATGTTGATTGAATTGTTAAATTTGATAAAGGATGAAACAATTTCGGGAAAAATTGCAAAGGACGTATTGGATATAATGGTTGAAACAAAACAACCTGCGGGTAAAATTGTTGAAGAAAAAGGTCTAAAACAGGTTGTTGACACTGCGGCCATTGAAAAAGTTATTGATGAAGTTATTGCTGCAAATCCAAAACAGGTTGAGCAATATAAAGGCGGAAATGAAAGACTATTCGGATTTTTTGTTGGACAAACAATGAAGGCAAGCGGTGGAAAAGCTAATCCAAAAGTCATAAATGAAATTTTAAAGAAAAAATTGGGCTAGTAATTAATAGGCTATTTTAAATAGCCTATAATTTTATCAGGGCAAATATGGAAAAAAATAACTATGAAAATCTTTTTAGACTAATTGGTGAAAATGCAGTAAAGCATAAAACTATGGGCGAAATTGCAGAAATTCAAAAGCAAAATTTTAGAAATGAGTTTTTTGATGAATTTTTTGATAATCTATTAAGCGAAATTGATTTATCAAAAATAGAAGAATTTTTGAAATATAAAAAGTATATAAATTTTTTAAATGATAGTTTTTGCGATTGTTTTGAATTTAGCGGCGGACAGAATTTTAGATTTTACCACAGCCAGAATGTTGCTTTCTTGTCAAATACTATAGCAAAGAATTTAGGCTTGAATGAAAAAGAAAGGGAAATATCCATAATAACCGCATTATTTCACGATATAGGAAAGAGTGCCAAATATTATAAAAATGTTGATGCTGAAGGATTTGCGGAGCTTGAAAAAAGACTTAATATAGATCATGATGAAATTGGTGCCGACATGGTTAAAGAGATTTTAAGGGACGATTTTAATGAGGAGTTTATAAATATAGTTTCTTCAACCATAAGAAAAAAAAAAAGTGGAACTATATATGCAAATATTTTATATGATGCTGATAATATGGCTGAACTTGGTGAGATGGAAATTTTTAGAAGCTTCTATTATAATTCTTGCATTAATGAAACTTTATCTAGTGTAGCTGATTTTTGGTTTGCAACAAATAGAACTATAAAGCTTTCAAAGGTTGAAAAAACAAAAACTGGAAAAAAGACTAAAGAACTTATGATGAAAAAATTCAATTTTATTGACGATTGTATGAATAAAATTAAAAAAAATATATAATAATATTTTAGATTGATAGTTAAAATTATAATATTATATGGATTGTAAATGAATGGTGGAGACTAAGAGATTCGAACTCTCGACCTACTGGGTGCAGACCAGTCGCTCTAGCCAACTGAGCTAAGTCCCCACAACTTTATTAATTATAAAACTATGTTTTTTAATTGTCAAATATTTTTTTAAAAAATTACTTGACTAAGAAATATTAAAATGTAATAATATTAAACGACAGTTAATTATGGCCGGATAGCAAAGTGGTAATGCCGTGGCCTGCAAAGCTTCTATGCGTCGGTTCGATTCCGACTCCGGCCTCCATAATTACTCTTGAAATCAAGATTTTAATTAGTTTTTATTGGTTCGCTTCTTGTAAAAATATTTCTTAAAAAACCCGGCAAAACCATTGAAAATTTATTTATATTAATATCCATTTTACTATCATTATTCTTTTTTCTAACGGTAAATCTTGAAGCAAATAGACCGGCATCTTTTTGACCAAATATTAATTCACCAATAACAGGCAATTTATTTATACCAAATAAACCATTTATAAAGCCAAGTGGCACCAGTAGGCCATTCATTTCTATTTCTCCAGTTTTCATATTTGCAAAGCCAGATATCAGTATTTGAAGACTAATAAATCTACTATTTGCGACAATTTCTTTTAAAACTAGTATATCATTATTATAAGTAAAATCACCTCTTAATTTATCAATAGTAATACCTGTATCTTTCTTTAAGCCCTTTTCTAATTTTTTAAAGTTTTTATCTTGCTTGACATCCGATAAAACTTCTTTTTTTACATAATCATCAGGAACAATAGAAAACTTTTTTGTTATATTTAGATTGCCAACTAAAACATCTTTTCCATCAATATTTTTTTGATTTATATTAATCTCTCCACTTCCATCTTTAACTCTATCTGTTAATCCTGTTGTATCAAACAATCTTCCAAAGTCATTTGAATTAAAATTGAACATTTTATTTTTTTTATCAAACTTTAATTTGACAAATTTTTTATTTTCCATATCTGCATAAAAATTTAGGCAGTCAACTTTTTCATCTTTAATTTTTAAAGACATACTAGGATTTATTAATTTTTTGTTATCTAAAAAAGAAAAATATTTAAGGACTAATGTTATATTTGTTTCTGTTTCTATTTTATTTTTATCGCTTTTGTTGGTATTTTTAACTTCTGGAGTTGGATCTTTAATTCTTTCTATTATATTTGAATAATTTATGTTGTTACCAACAATATTTATATTGTTGTAGACCTTATTGTTCTTTACAAATGATTTATAATATAAATTGTAGTTAGAGCCATTATATTTTATATTTTCAGCACTGACTTCCTGTTCTTTTTTATCAATATCTAGTATACCATCAATGTTAAATTTTATATAATCAACAGTTGGATCAAATTTTGTTATATATACTATTGAATCTTTTAGAACAGATTCATAATCAAACTTTAAATCTTTTTTTGCTGGTTTATAAAGATTTAAAGGAAGAAACTCTATATTGCTGTTTGTTAGATTTATACTTCCAAAAAATTTTTCTGAATTTTTTGGTTTTGTAAATGTTATAGGTATATTTGAGCTATTTTTGAGAATATAATTTGATTTATTTACAATATTCGTTTTAATTGATAATGAAGTTTTATAAAAGTCAATATCATCAACTATTGGAACACTTATATCCAATTTTGTTATTGCATAATAATCTTCAACTATATCAGACACTTTTGTTTCAATCAATTCTTGTTCGCTTTTATCTATATGAACAAAAAGATCAGAGAATAATCCATTTACATGAGCCGATATCAAAAGGCTTTTAATGTTTTTTGTAAAATCCATAAATAGCCTTCCGTCATTGATTTTTGTGCTTAGAACATTTCCATTTGTTATTTTGATGTCCATATTGTTTTTTGTAAATATAGCTAAACCATCTATATTTGTTATTATTGGAAAGTAATCACTGTAATTTAATTCCGCTTTTTGTATTTGAACTTCAGAATATATTTCTTGCAATCCAGAACTATGTTTATCATCTTCATTTTTAAAGTATTTCATATTAATTTTAGCCCAGGCTCTAGGGGATATACCATTTGGTATATGTTCTATAACCCAAGGTCTTATACCTTCTTCTTGTCCCAAAAAGTTAGGCCATAGTTGTTTTAAATTTTTTAGCTGAATATTTTTTATATCAAAATTCAAATCTACATTTCTATAATCATCTTCTTCTGTTATAGACATACTCATCATAAAGTCTGTTTTTCCAAAATATGTTTTTACAGAATTTATGTTAATTTGTTTAAAATTATCCTTAAAATCAGCTTCAGCAATCAAATCTACAAAAATTATTTTTTGATCAAAGAATTGTCTTAAATCAAAACTACCTATTTTTGATGATATTGTTGCATTTCCATTTTCAAATTCTAAATCCTCATTTAAAATAAAATTTATATTAATATCAAATAAACCTTTTATATTTTTTGTATAATCATATAACGTACTATTTGTATTAAAAAAGTCAGTATAATCATTCAAATTAACGCCATTTATATTTATGCTACATTTTTTATTTTTCTTTTCATTTTCACAGACAGTTATAAGCCTTGAATCTAGTTTGCTACTATTGACATTAAATACTGTATTTTGATTTATAATTAAATTATTTTCCTGTATATTTATATCAAAACTTGAATTTTTAATATAAACATTAATATTTTTGTTGTTTGACAAAAAGTTTATATTAAAATCTCTCAATGAAAAATTTTTAATTAAAAATTTATTTGATAATGCTTTTGAGATATAGTTTTGTATATCAACTATTATTTTTTTATAATCAAAATTTTCTGTTTTATTTTTTTCTTTTTCTGTTGGGATTTCTATATTAAGACTACTTTCTTTAAGAATTATAGTATTAATTGTAATTTTTTTATATAATAATTCAATAAAATCTAAATCTAAAATGAATTTTGATAGTTTAAGTTCAGTATCATGACTTTCTAAAACTAAATTATTAACTGTATATATTAATTTTGTAGGTGATTCTAAATATAAAGTTGCATTTGATGAGTCAAAACTTAATTTTGTTTCAGGCAGAGAGTTGATTTTATTTAATATGTAATTATTTACAACTGGTATTACTCTTGGTTTTACTGAAAGTATTATTAAAAAAGAAAACAAAGCAATAAATAAAATTGAAGTTACTGACAAAACAATCTTAAATACTAATGAAAATATTTTTATAATTATTTTGCCTCCAGAATTTTTTTTATTGCTATTAGTCATACTAAGTTATTATTAATCACTAGAATATTTATAATCTACAAAATTATATTTAAAAAACAACAATTTTTTAGTAATGAGTTTAAAATAATATTTTGTTATAATTTTCTAATATACGACTTGTTTTTTATAATTTAAATATATTATTTAATAAAAACATATTAATAATTAATATAGGAAAATGAAAACTATAAATTATAATAATTATATTAATATTAATCTTGGTTTCTCTTTAATTGAACTTTCTATTGTCCTTATAATAATAGGACTATTAGTAGCGGGCATTACAAGTGGACAGTCTCTTATAGAAAGTGCTAAAATAAGAGCATTTATTAATGAATCTAATAATTATAAGACCGCAATAAATACATTTTATTTAGCTAGAGGAAGACTGCCTAGTGATAAATATAATAAGGGATGTTTTGGACGTGGTGAAAATGCTGATGATTTTATCTGTGGAAGTTCCTTGGAACAATCATTTGAAGAATTATATGATGAAGGAATACTTGATTTTGATGCAAAAGTTTGTGATACATGGGGGTAAAGATTGTGATGATGTTAATATGCCAAAATCAAGAATTTTTAAAGATGGCAGATATGAGTATAATAATTCTATTGATACTTCTTGGGATATGACATTATTTGAAAATGCTTTAAACGTCCTTATTTTTAATCCAGATGATAATTACACAGTATTTGATTATAAATTGGCTAAAAGAATTGATCAAATAATTGACGATGGAATTGCTAAAAGTGGAAAATTTAGAGCATTAGTTGGCTCAACAGTTGGAGACATAGAATATGATGATATTGATGGAATAGATTGCAATGGCGAAGATAAGAATTTATGTAGTGCTTATGAATTAGTTTTTAAATTAGATTTAGATAAATAATCTTTTTATGCTATTCTATTTATTATTTCTTTTGCTAAATTCATATATGCTATAGAACCAGAACAGTTTGAATCATATACGATTGCTGGAATTCCATGGGAAGATGATTCTGAAAGCTTTACATTTCGTGGAATTATTGTTTTATAAACCATCTCTCCAAGGCAATTTCTAACATCCTTTTCAACCTGTTCTGTGAGTTTATTCCTTCTGTCATACATTGTTAATACAATGCCATTTATATTTAATTGATTATTGAAATTTTCTTTTATTCTTTCTGCAGTATCTAGAAGATGTGACAATCCTTCAAGAGCAAAAAATTCACATTGTAATGGAATCAATATTGTTGTTGATGCAACAAGCGCATTTAATGTTAATAAACTTAATGAGGGCGGACAATCTATAAAAATAAAATCATAATTTTCAACTATAGGGAATAAAGCATTCTTTAATCTATATTCTCTATTATTTAAAGTTGCCAAATCTATTTCAGCACCAGCTAAGTCAACTGTACATGGTATTATATCTAAATTTGGAATTTTTGTTCTAAAAATAGAATTTTCAATTGTACTTTCTTCTAGTAAAACTGAATATATGTTTCTGTTTTCTCTTTCTTGTGTACCAATGTCTAAACCACTACTAGCATTACTTTGGGGATCAAAATCTATTATTAATACTTTTTTATTTAGTACAGCAAAAACAGCTCCTATGTTTATTACTGTCGTTGTTTTTCCAACACCACCTTTTTGGTTAACTACAGAAATAATTTTTGTTTTACTAATCATTATTACATTATAGAATTGTTAAATACACACAGCAATTCTCTTCCATTTCTCAATGCAAACTGAACACCGACTGTACTTATTGCAACATAGTCCCCATCTATATAATAGTTTAATTTAGTTTCATTTCCATATATATCTACAAGCGAGAAAGTTGGAACTATTAAATTGTTTCTAGGAAATTGAAAATATGTTGTTTTTCCATCATCAAAAACTTTAATTGGAACTATATTTGTTGCATCACCTGCCATGGTATAGTTAAAGTTGATTATGTCGCCTCTTTCTATATTTGTGAGGGCAAAGCCATCTTTTACGCTTATTGTATCAGCTTGTGAATTTGGACTATTTGGCATAGTTGGCTTTTTAATTTCTTTGTCAGGATAAAAGAATTTTATTGAATAAATTAAATCTTCGTTAGCTCTTTCATCAAATGCTAATCCTGTTATTTCAAATTGATATGTTCTTTTTGTTGTGATAATTGTCATATTTGTTGTAACATCTATTTGAATAGGTCTTATAAATAGCCTTTTTCCAATAGGCGTAATTTTCCACGGGTATGCTTCGCCTAAAGATATAATTTCTATATCTTCATCTGGTGCAAATTCAATAAATGATTGAAAACCATAATGAAATTTTAATTGAAATACTTCATTTGGATTGTAAACTATAGTCCTAATTCGTGAATCTGTAGTTAATGGCACTGTTTCAGCTGCGAAACAATTTAAACTAAAAATTGAAATAAATAAAATAAATATCTTTTTAATCATTATCTTCTTTCCTCGTTACCTCTTACTATTTCTTGATCTACAACATATTTTGTAACTTGAAACCCTAAAGGGTTAATATATCTTTCTTCAAGCGATAAATTTAAATTGGCAAATCTAAATTCTACATCTGCAATCATATCTCTATTGTTCTGAAAGCCAGAAACACTCCCAACGTTTTGTAGTCTAAATCTAATAACAGCTGTGTTTGGTGTTGGAAAACTGATTGACTTCAAAGCTACATTAATCATGCCTCTGTTTCCTATTCTTGCTGCTGGACTGTTTTCATTTCTTGGATTTATTTTTGATTGAATTTGACGAAAAACACCTGGTGTAGAAAAAAGCATTAATTTTTCATAATCATCTTTAAAACTACCAGGATTATATCCCTCAGCCGCTTTTAGAAAAGAGTATAAAAAATATCTCTTTAATGTAACATCAGCTGTAAAACTTGTTTGATTTAATTGCTCAACAACGGTTGGTATTCCTGTTTTTTCTTCAACTTCAATAACATATGGGATTAAAGATTTTGATGCCATCATTTGTTTAACAAAAATAACGGCTATTAATACTGAACATATAGCAAAAAATGAAATAAAAAATAGTATATTTCTTTGAAAAACAACTATTTGATATTTATTTGAATACCAACTTTTTAGTTTTAATTTTGGTGCTTTTGCCATTCTACTTTTTTAAATAAACATTAGTTAAATATAATAATAATATATTGTTTTTTTATTATCAAGAAAAGTTTAAAGATTTTTATACTAATAATAAACTAAAGTTAATTCTATAATTTTATTTTTTAATAGGATAAAATTTATTATATATTTGCGGTGCAGAATTGTCTTTCAGTATCAGTTCCTAAAAAATCAATAATTTCATTAACTAATTTATTATTTGAATATTTATTTCTAAAATCTTTAGCTCTATCTATTATAGAACCAGCTTCTTTTGATTCAAAAACATCCTTATAAAAATGCAATACTTCGTGTATATCTTTTTTATCAAAACCAGCCCTTTTAAGACCAACTAGATTTAGTCCTTGTAATCTGCTTCTCCTACCAGTTTCTGCGTAAGCCATTCCATATGGTATTAAATCTTCAGCTAGGCCTGAAAGTCCACCAAGCATAGCTCCATTTCCGATTTTAACTTTTTGGTGAACTGCTGAAAGTCCGCCAATTACAACATTGTTGCCTATAACTACGTGTCCAGCTAGCGTTGCATTATTAGCAAATACACAGTTATTTCCAACAACACAGTCATGCGCTATGTGAGTATTAACCATTAAGAGATTATTATTTCCAATCCTTGTAACTAAACTATCACATTCAGTCCCTGGATGTATTGTACAATGTTCTCTAATACTATTATTATCTCCAATAATTATTTCTGATTTTTCTCCATGATATTTAAGATCTTGAGGGATTTCCCCTATAGCAGCAAATGGATAAATCTTATTTCCCTTACCTATTGTTGTATATCCTTCTATAACGACATGAGGTTTTATTTCACAATTGTCACCAATTTTTACATTTTCTCCAATAATAGAATATGCTCCAATTTTAACGTTGTTACCGATAACTGCTCCTTCTTCTATTATAGCTGTTGGGTGAATTTTACAGTTATCACCTATATTTTTATTCATTATTACATCATTTATTATAATTGTATTTTTTTTATGCGCGTAATTTAACATAAAGTAATTATTTAACTTCTTATCTATTATAATACATAGTAAAATATTTTTATACAAACATATTTTTATTACAAAATATTACACGGATAAATTTAGGATTTTTGTACTGCCACTTTGTTTTTATAAATCTAATCTCAATAAAAAAACAAGGATAAAAAATGATAATAATAAATAAAATACAAAAAGCGGTTTATAATTGTTTAAAGTCTCAAAACAGCCAGAATTTTCAAAAATTAACTGGCATATTTAATTATATTGAAAAAAATTCAGATTTTCCATATATTTTTATAACAATAAAGGAATTTAATGATATCTCAACTTTCTCAAAAAATTTATATTCCTGTGTTTTGTCTATTAATATTTATGATGAAAATACAACTAGTAGTTTTATTATAAATATTGCAGATGAAATTAAAAAAATATTTTCAAATATTGCTAATTTTCCAATAGAAAATTATAGTATTTTTGAAATTAAATACATAAATTTTAATATTTCATTGCAAAATAATAATAGAATATGGAATGGAGAATTGATTTACAATATATTGATAGAAAAAAATTAAATTTTTTTAAAAATAAAGCTTGACTAATAAAAAAACTCAACTATAGGTAGTAATAACTTTAATGTTTTTTGGATTTTTCAAAAATAATTAAAGTGTTAAGCCTAATAATAAAAATAAGGAGAAATATGACAGTAGGAACTAGATATCCAACTTTAGCATTTCATAC
This sequence comes from uncultured Rickettsiales bacterium, assembly GCA_944392625.1. GTDB lineage: Bacteria > Pseudomonadota > Alphaproteobacteria > Rickettsiales > UBA1997 > CALXSC01. Next base: position 35,011 of record CALXXG010000055.1, on the reverse strand, counting down.
AGGCGGGGCAGGTCAAGCAAATGATGGTATCCCACCACAACCATTTGAAACATTCTGTTATGACTCAGCTTTAATGGAAGCAAAAATACAAGACTTTAATGTTATTCCATATACTTCAGTTTTACCAAAAGAATTGTACGGAAATATTGTACCCATTGACTCTGTTGTTGACCAATTTAAACACGGTGCAGTACTTGAAGTTATCATTGCTGGCAATGGTGCAAGAATTGAAGATCATAAAGCAATAGCAACTGGTGTTGGTATTTGCTGGGGCAAGGATTCAAAAGGTGAATTAATTGGCGGTTGGGCTGCAGAATATGTAGAATATTTTGATACTCCAATTGATGATGAAATAGCAGAAGGACATGCTAATATGTGGTTAAATAAATCTCTAAACCATGAATTGGAAATTAGGGGCGTTCAAAAACATAGTGAATTTCAAATTTTCCATAATTATATAAATATAACTCAACCTTTTGCCTACTGTTTAACTTGCTTAGGCTTTTTGAATTTTGAGTATGCAGATCCGGCAACTCCGAATATGAAATTGGTAAAGCCAAGTAATAAAATTATAAAACCAAATATGAAAAAATAATATTTTATTTTATATTATTTTTTAGTGCTGAGTAAGTTTATTCAGCACTTTTTATGTATTGTTTTTGATAAAAATATTTTATAAAAAACTAGACTTTTTTAAAATATTATGTTATTGATGTTGAAGGAGTTGATTTAAAATTTTTATTTATGAAAAAATTTTTTATTATTATTTTCGGTTGCTTATTATTTAATACATCATTTGCTGCAGAAATAATTGATAATATTTCCAAGGAAGAGAAAAAATTTGGTGATTGGACGGTCGCATGTGAAGAAGATGTTATGATGCAAAAAGTTGATTGCAAAATTTTTGCTCAATTTTATGATGATAATTCTTCTGTATATGTGCAACCAAACAATAAAATTGCAAACCAAGTAGTAGTAATAATTCCATCAATTTTAGAAAATACAAACGTTAAAGTTAAAATTGATGATAATAATTTAATAATATCCGATACAATAGATAAAGTTCCCGAATATGGTGTAATTCCATTTTCTCCTGCAAAACAAAAATTGATGTTATCCCAATTGAAAACTGGACAAGAAATGTATATTAGATTTACCGTTCGTGATTTAAAAGTTGCTGGCGGGGTTAAGAAAATGACGGCTAAAATATCATTAGCTGAATTTTCTAAATTACTTGTTTATTATGATCTTAGAATGAAAAATAATAAACAATAATTATTAATAAATTATTATGGTAAAGTATGACTAAAAAAATTGCTATAAATGGTTTTGGTAGAATAGGAAGATGTGTTTTTAGAGCATTCTTTGAAAATCAAGCTAAATATAAAGACTTAGAAATCGTAGCTATTAATGACTTAGCTCCATTAGAAACTAATCTTTATTTATTAAAATATGATTCAGTTCATGGTAAATTTAATCATGATGCAAAAATAGAAGGTGATTCAATTGTTGTTGATGGCAAAAAAATTAAAGTTGTTTCAGAAAAAGACGCACATAATTTACCTTGGAAAGAACTTGGTATTGATATAGTTCTAGAATGTACTGGTTTATTTCTAGAAAGAGACAAAGCTATGCCGCATATTGAAGCTGGCGCTAAAAAAGTTATGATGTCCGGCCCAACAAAAACTCCTGATACAGTTAAAACTATAGTTTTAGGTGTTAATGACGACCAATTAACTGCTCAAGACGATATTATTTCAAACGCTTCTTGCACTACTAACTGTTTAGCTCCTTTAGCTAAGGTTTTAGATGCAGCCTTTGGAATTGAGAAAGGAAATATGACTACAATTCACTCATATACAAATGATCAAAATATTCTTGATAAAGTTCATAAAGATATGAGAAGAGCTAGAGCTGGCGCTTTATCTATGATTCCAACTTCAACTGGTGCTGCTAAAGCTGTTGGTTTAGTATTGCCTCAACTAAAAGGAAAATTAGATGGCGTTTCAATCAGAGTTCCAACTCCAGATGTATCATTTGTTGATTTTAGCTTTATGGCTAAAAAATCAACTACTGTTGATGAAGTTAACGAAGTTGTTAGAAATGCTGTTAAAGACCCATCATTACACGGTGTATTAGATGTAGTTTCTGATCCAATAGTTTCTATTGACTTAACTGGGGATCCTCATAGCTCAATTTTTGATATTTCTCAAACTAAAGTTTTAGGTGGAAACTTTGTAAGAGTTGGTTCATGGTATGATAACGAATGGGGATATTCTAACAGAATGTTAGATTTATGCACTATTTGGAAATAGAACAATTTATAAAATTAGGAGTTAAAACTCCTAATTTTTGTATGAACTATAGCTATATTTGATATTTAATTTCAATAATTTCTAATACATAATTATTTTTCTATTTTAAAATTATTTTTGGAACTTTTTAATAGGCGTTTATTAACAATTTTTTCAATTGCATTATCAATTGTATTTGATAAATCTAATATGTCTACGTGTGAAGCATTTATAATAAATATATTTTGATCCACTAATCCATTTTTTGCTATTAATAAATTCATTTTTTTAATATTTTTAAATTGTCTTTGGTTTTCTTCTGAATAGATGTTTTTTCCTATAATTTTTATTAGTGTTTCTATTTGATTTTGTTTTTGAGCTAAATTTGGGTTATTTTTTATTAATATAGTTGTAAAATCATTATATGTATGTCCATTTTTTATTTTTTTGGTTCCGATAGTACTCATGACGGCAAGTTTTACATCATTATCAATACTTTTTGCTATTTCGGCATTATTTATAAAATTATTTGCTGATTTTAATAAACGGTTCTCATATCGTCTAGCTATTAAAATTTCTTTTATCCTGTTTCTAATTTTTGTTTCACAATTTATATTGTTTTGTGTTTTAATAACTGGAATTTCTTTTCCTTTAAAATGTGTATTGCCATCTATTTCGAAAAATATTTCAATTTCATCTTCTGTTGTAGTAAAAAAATCTATCATTTGTTTGTATCCAGATAATTCTGCAAATGATTTTTCTTTTATTGTAGTTAAATCGCAATATTCTATATATAAAATTTTTTCATTTGTTATTTCTTTGAAATATTGCGAATTTTTATTAAATCTTATAAGAGATTTGGCAAAAATAATTTCTTGTTCCGACATTGAATTATTTTGGCCAATTTCATAATCGCTTATATTTGTTATATTTATATTTTGTCTACTATTGCATGTTTCACTATTATTCAAACTTTCTCGTATTTTTTGCCAATCTATGTATTCTTTGTTTGAGTTTAATATTTCAGATTCACAACAATCGCCTAAAAAAGTACAACAGTATATAAAGTTTTTAAGCGTATTATTTTCTCTTAAAAGTACGTTTTTTGTTTTTATAAGTTTTTTTGTTTTTGAGTCTGATACATTTTCATAATATTGTTTTGATATACTTAGAAGGAAATCAGATAAAATATTTATAAGGTTTTCTTGCAATTCTGTGTAATTTTGTTTTGTATAATCAGAAAGAAATAATTTTATTGATGATAGAACTAAAGATATTTTTTTATTTAATTTAATTTCAAATGTTTTTGGATATTTATCATTTAAGATTATATTTATAAAATTAAGTTTTTGTTCATCTAACTCTATTTCTGGTGCGTCTATTAAAAATTTAGAAAAACAAGAAATTATTTTATCAATAGTATTATAGGATTCAATTTTTTTTATTTCATTGTTAATTTCGTTATTTAAATCATTATAAATTTTGTTTACTTCATTTAAGTAAGTTTTTTGCGTTGGGACTAAAACCTCATTATATAAAGTATTTTCAACTTGATTTATTATACTTTTATCCTCTGAAGTTTGTAAATTATATTTAATACTAGTAATAAGATTACGCAAATATTTTATATTAAAGTCACTTCTATTTTGTTCTTTTAAAAGTTTTTCTTTTATAGTAATTAATTGGTCTTGTTGTTTAAAAAGATTAAATAAATTTTTTATAAATAGTGATATTGGGTTATCATGTGTATATTTATTAATCTTTTTAAGAAGGTTAGATTTTAGAAAAATTAATTCAACACTTTCTTCTTTCAAATAAAAACAGCTATTGCGTAATTCACATAGTCTATTATCTAAATCATTACTATTGAAGGTTTTTAACATAAGAAACCTTTATTGCATCCTTTATTCTCTAAATTTTACTTAAAATAAAAAAAGAAATCAAGTTTTTTGTTGATTTTTATATGAATATTGTTATGATTAATAACAAATAATTATTAAATTTTATAAAATGAAACAGATTGCTCAAAATAATAATAGTAATTCACTTAACAATAGTGCCTCTTTTCTCTTTATGTCAGACGAATCTTTTGACGAGGTTGTTTCGCCAATATTTACAAATAATAATTATACAAGTGTAATCAATATTTTAAAAAACGCAGGCAAAGAAAAAATAGAATATGAAACATTCGCAGATGAAAATATTACTATTATTCATACAATTCATAAAAATAGCATTAACAATAATATAACAATTATAAAAAGAAAATCTTTTATGTCTCAATCTTTGGCTATTGATGATGACTCATCAAGCATAACTATATAAATTTGCTACATTTCATTTTTATAACCATATGGAATATATTCAATTCTATTATATTGTTCAAAAGAATCTAATGTTTTATCACCATTATTATTATTCACTAATCTAACTTTTGTCAAATATGATCTCATGTTTTTAAATCCATATAACTTTTGTGACTCAATATACATTACCATATCATCTTTTGTTATAGGTAAAGTTTTAGAATAAAATCTATCTAATTTTTCAGGATCTTGAAATTCTATAATTATGTAATTTCCAATAGCTTGATGTATATTTTTAAATTTAATTGTCATGTAATATTTTATATCTACTTTTCGGTTGTCTCTATAGTCATATTTAAATCCATTTGAACTAACTATCATTGTTTGAGATTCTTGCTTTTTTGGCCTTATATAACCATTTCGTGTAATTGAATTGCAAGATATTATAAACATTGCTATTATTACAATCAGTATTTTTTTCATAATAAAATTTTTACTTAATTCTATTAAATAAGTTATTATAAAAATATTTTGAATGTCAATTTTTATATTGATATTTTTTAAATATTTTTTATATTTTTATAAAAAACAATAAAAATATTATGAAGGAAATAATTTTAGCTACAAATAATGAAGGAAAGGTTAATGAAATAAAAAATCTTCTAAAGCAATTTAATGTTAATGTAAAGAGTTTAAAGGATCTTCAACTTGGTGAACCAATAGAGGATGGGAAAACTTTTCTTGAAAATGCTATTATAAAAGCAAAATATGCTTTTGAACAAACCGGGTTGCCAACTTTAGCTGATGACTCTGGATTTTGTATTGATTCAATGAACAATTTTCCAGGACTCTGTTCCGCTAGATTCATAAAAGCTTGTGGAGGAAATGAACAGGCGTTTAAAATTATAAATGAATGTATAAATCAAAATGATAAATCTGCTTATTTTATAACGTGTATTGCTTTTATTTATAGTGATAATAGCGGTCATGAAATTATTAAAAGTTTTGAAGGAAAAATTGAAGGACATTTTTCATTTCCAGCAAAAGGCAATGGAGGATTTGGTTTTGATCCAGTATTTATACCTAATGGATATGATAAAACATTTGCAGAAATGCCTGATGTAAAAGTTGAAATCAGTCACAGAACAAGAGCTTTGAATAAATTTTTTGATTTTTTTAAAACTTTAAACTAGTTTATTTAATGTTGGGATTAACCCAACATTAAAATGCTATTCTTGATTTGCTTCACAGAAGTTTTCGCCTAAGTAAACTCTTCTAACTTCTTTATGGTTTTTTATTTGATCCGGAGTTCCGCTCATTAATATTTTGCCATCATAAACAATATATGCTCTATCAACTATTTTTAATGTCTCTCTAACATTATGATCTGTAATAAGTATTCCAATTTCTTTACTTTTTAAGTGTTTTACCATTTCCATTATATCATTTACAGCTATTGGATCAACTCCGGCAAATGGTTCATCTAATAATATAAAAGAAGGATTTGATGCTAGCGTTCTTGCAATCTCTACTCTTCTTCTTTCCCCACCAGATAACGCTAGTGCCGGACTTTTTCTTATGTGTTCTATTGAAAATTCTTCAATTAATGACTTTAGCTTTCTAATTCTCTGTTTTTTGTCTTTTTCTTCTATTTGTAATATGGCTAAAATATTTTCTTCGACTGACATACCTCTGAATATTGAATTTTCTTGTGGCAAATAACCAATACCCATTCTTGCCCTGATATACATTGGTAAATAAGTAATATCTTGACCACCTAAAATTACATTTCCACTGTCAGCCCTTATTAAGCCAACTATAGTGTAAAAAAGAGTTGTTTTTCCGGCACCATTTGGTCCTAGTAATCCAACAACTTCCCCCTTAGATAATGATAAACTTATATCTTTCAAAACGGTTTTTGTTCCATAGCTTTTTTCAAGATGCTGAACTTCTAATTTTGTTGGACAAAAGTCGTTATTCATATTTGCCATTTTTAAATTATTGTTGTTAAGATAATAAAAATACTCAAGCGAAAAATCAATATTTTTATAAATTTTAATTTGAAAAGAGTTAAAGAAAAAATATTTAAAAAATATAGAAAATAAAAGATAAATATTATAATATTTTTATTGTAATTAATTATAGGAGGCAAAATGAGCAATTCTATTACTGAAAAAATAGGCGAGATTATTAATAATAATCCAGATGAAATTGATGATAAAATATTTAATGGATATATAATTGACTTGGAAAAAAATATTATAATTGATTTTATGAATAATAAATTTAATTCAAAATTTGATTTTATAAATCTTAGAAGAATAATGAGTCGTATGAGAAAAATTAATTTTAAAACAAAGAGTAAAAGTAGTAAAATTAAAAAAATGAAAAATATTGTTAATGATTTTTTATAAAAAATAGGGCAAAATGCCCTATGTATTTGAACTATGAAGTTTTGCTGCCGCATTTTAACATTTTAAAAGCATCTTTTCTTATTACATCTCCCCCAACTCTTTTTGTAGTATAAAATCTAACATATGGTTTTGATGTATAAGGGTCTCTTAAAACTGTAATGCCAGTTCTATCAACTATTTGATAAAATTTAAAGTCGCCAAAAATAACTGAAAGGCTATTGGCCGCTAAAGCTGGCATGTATGCACTTTGATAAACTGGGCAACCCATCAATGTGTCTTCAGCTCCGCCTAATAATGCTGGCTGCCATAAATAAGCGCCGCTTGTTGAATCCTTTAGCATTCTAATAGCGGAAACTGCAGCCCTTGGCATAACAAAACTGGCCCTGCCAACATACTGTTCACTTAAAGAATAATATAATCCAACTATATCATCTACTGTAATTCCGCCATTATTTGTTGAAGTTGATTCAACGGTATCTATACCGCTAGTGTAGTTTGTTATTCCTTTTGGCTGATTATTAGCATCTCCAGTTCCTTTTAAAAATGCTTCTTCTTCCTTTTGAGCAAATTGTTGTGCTAATCTATAGGCTAACCATTCTTCAATATTTATTGAAGCGTCATCAAGCAATTTTTGAGTAACCTTTGGTTGAGCAACTAGTTCATGAGCTTTAATTGTCGTTTTACTTAATGTTGAAGTATCTGAATCACTTACGGTTCCGGTCTCGCTAATCCATGCAGTAGAAAAAGTTGTATCATCAATTACATCTAATGCTGATGATGATATCGTTTGAACTGAACAAATTTTTCTCATAAAGCATGTATTATTTAACTCCCCAGTTATAATTCTTTGCATATTTGGAGTTAATAAATAACCGCCATATGCAGAGCTATCTCCGCTTATTGATGTATCAAGTGCCATTTTAGTTTCATAAGCAGCTAAATCACCATCAATACCTTTTTTAAGATAATTGTTTAACGCCTTTTTATATTCTAGATTTTCTTGAACAAAATTTGAACTTTTATTTTCAAATGATGGTCTTGACATACTAATTCTTAGCATTTCAAGATTGTTTTTTTGTTCATCAATAGAATTATTAATTTTGTTTAATTCTTCTAACACCATAGCGTCAGCAGAACCTTTTTTTTCAATCTGTTTTAATCTTTCATCATTAACTTGTTTAAAATGTTCCCAAGCATTTCCAATTTGATCAATCTTTTCATTTATTTCATTTAGATTCATATCAACCTGCAATTTATTATTAATAAATACCTATAATAATAGGGTTGAATTGTTTATAAATCGTCTTTTCTCATTCGGAAGTACAAATATTTATTTAAATAAAGATAAGATATATTATAATTTTTTATTGATTTTATTTTTACAAAATTCTATCTTATATGACATAATATTAATATAAATATAGATTCTATGAAGTTTAATAAAATATTTGGTTTTTCTCTAATAGAATTATCTATAGTTTTAATTATAATAGGATTATTAGTAGCTGGCGTTACAAGTGGACAATCTTTAATAGAAAGCGCAAAAATTAGAGCATTTGTAAATGAAACTAATAACTATAAAAAGAGCAATAAATATATTTTACGCTTCAAATGGTAGATTGCCAGGTGATAAGGACAATAGTGGAGTATTAGTATACAATAGTGCCGATGAGTGCACTTGGGGAAACAGTAATTATGGCGCTGATCTTCAAAAATCACAGGATATGTATGAAGAGCTTTATGACAATGGGGCTTTGGATACAAAACTTTCTTTTGAAGATTGTATTGGTACAGAAGAATGCATTGGCAAAGTTACATTAGGATCAAAGGCATTTAAAGATGGAGCATATTCTTTTTCATGTATAAAATCATATGATGATAGATGGAGTTTTTTTGAAAATTTTGCTGGTGGAAATGTTTTAATTTTTGATTCAAACTATTATACTTTTGATTCAAATATTGCAAAAAAAATAGATACGATTTTAGATGATGGAGTTTTTAACACCGGCCAAGTTATTTCCTACACATTTAATTGTGAAGAGGATTATGATGAATGTGATGAAGGTGTTGCTGAAATGTTTTTTAAGCTTGATATTTAATGAATAAATTTATTTAATATAAAATTCTTAATACTTGAAAAATAATATATAAATAGTTTATAATTTGACTATAGTAATTTTTTATACATATTTGTGTTGGTTTTATTTAATTCTTTAATACTTGGTTTTTTAACATCAATTACGCCATGTGTTCTTACAGCTGATGTTGCGGTTTTGAGTTATACTACTAAAAAGTCAAACAATTCAGAATATATATTATTTTCAAGTTTACTTTATATGTTTGGCAGAGCTTTTGTCTACACAATTATAAGTATTATTCTTTCAATAAGTATTGACAATATTGATCTAGTTTCATCCTTTTTACAGAATAAATTAAATTTAATTTTAGGTTTTATTTTAATTATTGTTGGATTGGCACTTTTAAATCTTATAAATCTTGAATTTTTGCACTTTTCTTTTGTAAACAAGATTAAAGAAAAATCAGATAGTTCTAAATACTTAGGAAGTTTTATTTTAGGGATATTGTTTGCTGGTATGTTTTGTCCAGTTACTGCTAGTCTTTTTATAAGTAATTTTTTACAAAACCAAAAGAGTTTTTTGTCTTTTATTATATATGGATTAATGACTGGTTTGCCAACTTTAGTGCTTGGTTTAATTGTTATTGCTACTAAGAATATTGGCAAAATATATAAGTTTATTGAAATTTTTGAAAAATATTCTTCAAAAATAACAGGCATTATATTTTTATTAATGGGAATATTTTTAATCTTTAAACTTTTTTAAAATGATTTTTAATTTTTTAACTAAACTATTAAAATTAATATTTCCACCAAAATGTGTTTTGTGCGGCAAAATAATTGAAGATGATGATACATTGTGCCACGATTGTTGGAGTAAAGTTAAGTTTATAGAAAGGCCATACTGCAGTAAATGTTCAACTCCACTTGAGTTTTGCGTATCAGATGATGATATTTGTATACCTTGTTTAGTTAATAAACCACTATTTATAAAGTCAAGAAGTGCCGTAATTTATGATGAGGAAGTTTCGAAAATAATATTCAATTTTAAATTTCATGATAAAACATACCTTAAAAGATTTATAGGGAAGTGTATGTTTAGAGCCAGTGCTGATATTATTGATAATATAGATATTCTTATACCAATACCTTTGCACAAAAAAAGATTAATTTTTAGAAAATATAATCAATCATTGTTGCTTGCAAATGAAATTGCTAAATTAAGCAATAAAAAAGTTATTCATGATTTTTTATGCAAGACAAAACATACAGTTCCACAAGCAAGTTTAAAACAGGCGGATAGAAAGAAAAATTTAAAAAATAAATTTATAATTAATAAAAAATATCTTAAAAATATTGATGTTTATAAGAATTTAAATTTCGCAATAATTGATGATGTTATGACTACCGGTTCAACTATTAATGAATGTATAAAAGTTCTAAATGAATCCGGTATAAAAAATGTATATTCTATAACATTTGCTAAGACTGTATTATAATTTAGTATCAATTAAAATTGATACTAAATTATAATATTTGTTATTTATTATTCAGACTATCTATAAATTGATAAGCTTTCTCTAATTCTTTTTGTTCGTCATTAGTTATTTTAAATTGTTTTACTTCTTCAACACCATTTTTTCCAATAACTATAGGACATCCAACACAACAATTTTTGATACCATATTCGCCATTACAATAGGTTGAAGCAATCAAGGTTTCTTTTGTATTATTAAAATATGCATTTAATAAATCATAGATTGAAACAGCTGGGCCGTAGAATGTTCCGCCTTTTACAATTAAATTTAATATTGTAGCACCGCCATTTGTAGCGTCTTCACATGCTTTTTTAATTTGTTCGTTTGATATATTATTTTTTTTCATATAATCAAATAATGGTATTCCATCAATTTTTGTTTGACTTAATAAATATACCATTTTTTGTCCGTGTTGGCCAATTGTAAATGTTTCTATTTTTAATGGACTAACATGCAGTAATTCACTTAGATAGTATTTAAATCTAGCAGTATCCAACCAATTTCCAGAACCTATTGTTTTTTTAGGATTAAAATGTCCAACGTCAATAAAGTGTTTTAAAATTGAATCAAGCGGGTTTGTGACTACCACTATAAATGGTTGTTTTTCATCGTTGGGAATAACATTTGATAATTTATTTGCTATATCGCCTATTATTTCTTTATTTTTTGCAAGTAGAGACTCTCTGTCAGCTGTACCGGCTACACCGGCAGTTATTACTATTGCATCTGATCCTTTAATATCATTGTAATTATCTGTACCAATTGTTTTTACATCCTTGTTATTAAGAATAAGTCCTTGTCTTAAGTCAATAGCTTTGCCTATTGCGTAATCTTTATATATGTCAAGCATAACCATTTCGTTAAATAATCCTTTTAAACCAACTGTAAAAGCTGTTGTACATGCTACGCCTCCAGAACCAATAAATGAAATTTTCATAGTATTTTTTTATTATTATTTTTAATTTATATATATAATTTCTTAAGATAAAATCAACAGTTTTTTAAATATTTTATTGCTAAATTAATTTATTATTTATATAAATAAAATCAATTACAAACAGAATTAAGGGGATTTATGATAAAAAGAAGTATGGAAGAGCTGAGACAAATGGCAACAGCGGTTAGGGTTTTGTCGGTTGATATGATTGCAAAGGCTAATTCGGGACATCCAGGCTTACCTTTAGGTTTTGCTGATGTGGCTACGATTTTGTTTACTGAAGTGCTAAAATATAACTCAAAAAAGCCAAAATGGTTTGATAGGGATAGATTTGTTTTGTCTGCGGGACATGGATCAGCTTTATTATATTCTTTATTGTATTTAACCGGTTATGAAGATATAAATATTGAAGATATTAAAAATTTTAGGCAATTGCATTCAAAAACTGCTGGACATCCAGAATATGGTTTTTTAAATGGCATTGAAACAACGACGGGTCCTTTAGGGCAGGGTGTTGCGAACGCTGTTGGTATGGCGATTGCTGAAAAAATGATGAATGCAAGATTCGGCGATGATTTGGTTGACCATAAAATCTATTGTATGGTTGGTGATGGCTGCTTGATGGAGGGTATTAGTTATGAGGCTTTAAGTATTGCGGGAAATTTGAATCTTGATAATCTTGTGGTTATGTGGGATAATAATGGAATTACTATAGATGGTTCAACGGATTTGGCTAGAAATGAAGATATGAAAATGAGAATGGAGAGTATTGGCTTTAAATATGTTGAAGCTGATGGTCATGACTATGAATCTATAAGAGGTGCTTTTGATGATGCAACTATAGCAACTCAACCAATATTTATATCTTTTAAAACAAGAATTGGTTTTTGTTCTCCTAAGGAATGCACGAACAAAGTCCATGGATCACCGATTAAGGGCGAAGATTTGGAAGCTTTAAAACAAAAACTTAATTGGACGTTGCCTCTTTTTGAAATACCTTCTGATATATTGCAGTTGTGGAATAGTGTGGGAGTTCAAAGCGATGGCGAATATTCAAAGTGGAACAGCCGACTTTTAGAATCTTCAAAGAGACAAGAATTTTTAGATATGATGGAAGGTAGATTGCCTAATGGTTGGAAGGAAAAATTGGCAGAGTTTAAGAAAAATGTTTTTGCTGAAAAACCGGCGGAAGCTACAAGAAAATCATCTAATAGGGTTCTTGAAGTCTTAACTGAGGCTATACCGCAGCTAATTGGCGGAAGTGCTGATTTAACGCCGTCCAATTTGACCCAAACCGCTTCTACAAAGCAAGCGATTACTAAAGATGATTTTAGTGGAAGATATATTGAATACGGCATTAGGGAGCACGCAATGGCGGCAATAATGAACGGCATTTATTTACATGGTGGATTTATACCATATGGCGGAACTTTCTTCTGTTTTGCAGATTATGAAAAGCCTGCAATGAGATTATCTGCTATAATGAAATTGCCTATAATTTATGTATTGACTCATGATTCTATTGGTGTTGGAGAGGATGGTCCAACCCATGAACCAATAGAACAATTGGCAATGCTGAGAGCTATGCCTAATATTAATGTATTTAGACCTTGCAATATACAGGAAACGGCAGAATGCTATGAAATAGCATTGGAAGAAAATAAAACTCCTAGTGCAATGGTGCTTTCAAGACAGGGCGTAAATTTCTACTCACAAGAAAGCATTGAAAATCAATCAAGAAAAGGCATGTATATTTTCTCTGACTGCGAAGGAACACCCGATGTTGTCATTATTGCTACAGGAACTGAAGTTGATCTTGCGGTAGCAACAAAAGCAAAACTAGAAGGGCAGGGCAAAAAAGTCAGAGTTGTGTCAGCTCCTTGTTGGGAATTATTTGACAAACAAACTCCTGAATACAAAAAATCCGTATTGGGCGGAGACAATATTTTAAAAGTAGCTATTGAGGCCGCTTCATCTATGGGATGGTGCAAATATATAGGTCAAAATGGTCTATTCTGTGGCATACCAGATAATACATTTGGTTTATCAGCACCAGCAGGGCAAGTTTATGAATACTTCGGTCTAACAGCTGATAAAATTAGTGATAAGATTTTACAGAAGTTAAAGAAATAGTATGTTTTTTAAGGTGCTATTTATTTAGCACCTTAAATTAAATATAAAAAATAAATATAATATGAATAGAATAATAAAGACGATCTTTTTATTATTTACACTTTTATTTTTTCATAAAACATTTGCCGATCAAAAAATAAATTATTGGAATTATCTTTTAACTGGCATTTCTAATTTAACATCTGATAAAACTACTTCTGTTGACTATTTTATAATATTTGATAATAAAATTTATATTGTTTCTTTTGATAAAGCGAAAAATGATAATAGCGTAAAAAAGTTTCCAAATGGAACCTATAGGCTTACAACAAAAAATAATTCGCGAATATTAGTAGAGGTATATAATGGCGAAGTAAAAAACTTTGAATTATTAAGCAATAAAGATCATTTTAAGCAAAACGAAAGCGAAATATCTGATGATTATTGCAAAATAGCACTATTCTATTCAAACTACGATAAATTATATAATAATAAAAAATTAAAGCACGAATACTATTCTATTATTAATTTTCAAAATAATGACTTAATAATTGATGTTATAAATTATATGAACAGATATATAGCCAGCATATATGGTTCAAATATAAACAAAAATTTTAATAATGAAAAATTTTTATTTATTATTGATAATAAGAAAGTTTTAAATGACAAAAAAGAATTAAAATAAACATTTGAAAACAATAAATTGGATCCAGATATTATTATAAACAACTGCACTGTTGAGTTTGTCTATAAAAGAAATTTCATAAAATCTTCTAAAAAACTAGATTTTCAATATGAATTTGATAATTTAAATTCATTAAAAGAGAAATTTCCATTTCTAATTAATACAAAAGTTGCAAAAGAATTTAGTGATAATTTAAATTACTATAAAAAAATAAAAAAAACTCATAAAATAATAATATCCGAATTTGAATACAAAAATAATTTATATTATCTTTTAGTTGGCTACGGAAGCTATTTTTGTGGATCTGTCGGCTGTCTTTTTGAACTTTTTTCAAAAAAGGATAACAAAACAATTTTTACAGACAATGATTATTTTTCATTACCAGTCATTCATAATGGAATATTATATTTTTATGATTTAAATTATGATATAATCTATGAAAGAAGATTTGATTATTAATAAATTATTATACTGCCAATGTTTAAATAATTGTTAAAAAAGAATTATTTGAGCTAAAACTATATTTAAATACTTACAAATATTTATAATTTTCTTGCTATTATAATAACAAGCTGTGTATTATATAGTTAGCTAACTATATTAATATTATGTATACAATCAAAAAAACTATAGAGGTAAGTGCAAGTCATCAACTATATCTTGACTATGAAAGCAAGTGCGAAAATTTGCATGGCCACAATTTTAAAATTACTATATGGTGCTGTTCAAAAACACTTGACAGTAATGGAATGGTCGTTGATTTTACTTATATAAAAAAACTGATAAAGGACAAGCTTGACCACAAAAATTTAAATGACATATTTGATTTTAACCCAACTTCTGAAAATATAGCAAAATGGATTGTGGATACAACTCCAAAATGCTATAGGGCAAGTGTTAAAGAAAATGAAAATAATGAAGCAATTTACGAATTAGAAAATGAATAAAAAATTATTAAAGGAATCAGCTGAACTGTTTTTAAAGGCTTTAGAAGTAAAAGATCTAAATATTGACGTGCTGCAAAATACGCCGGCAAGATTTGCCAATGGATGGGCGGAAATGCTTAGTGGATATTTAGTTGATGATAAAGATCTATACAAAACTTTTTCATCAGATAATAATAATCTAGTAATAGTAAAAGATATAGAATTTACATCTGTATGCGAGCACCACTTATTGCCATTTAGCGGCACTATTAGCATAGGCTATATACCAAAAAATAAGGTATTAGGCTTGAGTAAATTTGCGAGAATTGTAGATTGCTTTGCGAGAAGACTGCAGCTGCAGGAAAAATTGGTGATAAATATAGCAGAATCACTAATGCAATACTTGGAAATTGATGATTTATTTATAGTAGCTGAAGCAAAACATGATTGTATGCGCTGCAGGGGCGTAAATCAAAAGAAGTCTTCTACCATCACATTTTTTTCACACGGCAAGTTTAAGGAGTATAGGGAAAATGAATTATTGGACTTAATAAAAAAATAGAAAATAAAAAAGTTTTTTGATTATTTTTATAAAAATAACAAAAAAATGTCTCATGATATAAAACTTTTTACTTGACAAAAATTTATTTTATTGTATTTATTTAAGACAAGCTGTTTCCAAAAATTATAAGATTATTAATTTAAATTGAGAAAAGAAATGTTTGCAATAGTTGAAACTGGCGGTAATCAATATAGAGTTGCTCCAGGTAATAAAATAAATGTTGAAAAAATTGAGGGTGATGAAGGTTCAAAAATTACCCTAGATAATGTTTTACTTGTTCAAAACGAAGATGGAACTACGTTAATTGGAAAACCATTATTGGACAATGTTAAAGTTGAAGCTGAAATCGTAAAAACTTACAAAGATGATAAAGTTATAGACTTTGTTAAGAGAAGAAGAAAAAATTCTAGAAGAAAAAATGGTCATAGACAACTCAAAACAGAGCTAAAAATTTTAGACATAAAAATTAGTTAATAAATAATAGTGGAGTAAAAAATGGCACATAAGAAAGGCGGTGGCGCAACCAGTCAAAAAAAAGACTCAGCCGGAAGAAGATTAGGATTAAAAAAGAATGGCGAACAATTAGTTAAAGCAGGAAATATAATCTGCAGACAAAGAGGAACTAGATGGCATCCAGGCGAAAATGTTGGTCTTGGTAGAGATCATACAATTTTTGCAAAAGTTGCTGGTATAGTTAAGTTTGCTAAAAAAGGAAGAAACGAAAAAGTTTATATTAGCGTTATTGAACTTCCTGAAAATATATAATTTTATTCTAATTTATTATAATAAATCCATCAGTTTAGATGGATTTATTTTTGTATCTCTAAAACCCCCAGTTAGACTGGGGGTTCACTTTAGCCTTATTGATGAGACAATATGAGGTAGTCCTTCGCTTCGCTACAGCAGACATCAGCGGTATGACAATCTTGTGATTGCAGATGTCTTGCTTCACAAGTTATCTGCATTACACCCATCTTGTTTTCGCATTCCATTTGTTTTTACTATTTCTTTTTTTATTATTATATTGTTTGTTCTTATTATTGTATGGTTTATTCTTGTAAAAATACTACATTTCATTTTCCAACTCATGTCCGAAGTTTGCCGGAGGAATAACAAGCCCTAAATGTTGGAAAATATAAAAAATAAATTTATTTATTTTTTTATTTGACGACTTACGGATGCAGTTTGCTGAAAGAACAACAAGGGCTGGATGTTGGAAAACGAGTGTATCAGTGATATATGCTTGCATAATATCACTGATACCGAAGTTTGACAACTCATGCCCGCAGTTTGCTGAAAGAAAAAGAAGAACCACCAGCTTAGCTGGTGGGTTACTGTTGTGTTCCTAAAATCAATAGTTAGACTTGTTGTCGAATCTGGCCTTAGTAATTAGACAATATGAAATAGCTCTACGGTCGTTATGACAAACTGTTGGTATGAAAGATCAAGCTCTATTGTTTTTTTATTATTATATTAAGTTTATTTTTATAAAAATACTCCATTTCATTCTGTAATGCTTGTTTTCAACCATTAATTTTATTCGTGGAGAAGAGCACATTAAGCCATAAGTCTTAAAAAAAATAACCAGGTTTCATTTTTTCTTTTGACGTTTAGGATTCTGTAAACGGCGAGTATAAGCTATTAAATTTGATACAAGCATTAATTTTTTCCAGTAAATTTTTGTATCAGAAATAATACTTATATGCCATCGTTGATACCGAAGTTTGCCAAAAAAACGAAGGACTATCAGCTAAAATAGCAGGTTGATTTTTGTTTGTTAATTAAGATTTATTGATTTTTTTTATTTTATATACCTTGGCTTATTAATAATAAAAATTATTGCTTATTTCAATACAATCTATAATTAAATTATTTAAAATTATTCAACTGTCACGGATTTTGCTAAATTTCTAGGCTTATCAATATTATTTCCTCTTTCTAAAGAAATATAATAGGCTATGAGTTGAATTGGCAAAAGGCACTCAATGGCTGAAATCATTTGATTTTTATTTTTTTCAACCTCTATTTTTTCCACAAATTTACCATTTAAACTTTTTACGCCTTCTTTGTCAGTTATAAGAACTATTTTTCCCTCTCTAGCAATAATTTCTTCAATATTTGATGATGTTTTATCAAATACATCACTTGTTGGATTTATTGCAAAAATATAGGTGTTTTTATCAATTAGGGCTATTGGTCCATGTTTAAGTTCTCCGGCCGCAATGCCTTCACAAGGTATATAGCTAATTTCTTTGAGTTTTAGGGCACCTTCAAGAGCAAGTGGATAATAGATGCCTCTTCCTATGAACATAAAGAAATTTTTATCCTTTACTTTTTTTGCAATTTCTTTTATATTATTAATTTCATCTTTATTGTTTAAAAAATCAGCTAAAATATCTGGCATGGTTATTAAATCGTCAATATATTTTTCATATTCTGCATTTGTTATTGTCTTTTTTGCCATAGCAATTTCTAGTCCCAATAGATAAAGAACGACCAGCTGTCCAGTTAAAGCTTTTGTGCTTGCAACCCCTATTTCTGCACCAGCAAGGGTTTTTAAAACTATGTCAGAAAGATAAGCGATATTACTTTGCAAAACATTTACAAGCGATATTATTTTTTGTCCATTTTCTTTGCATAATTTTAATGCCCCAATAGTGTCAGCAGTTTCTCCGGACTGTGAAATAAACATTGATATGTCATCTTTTGATAATACTTGATTTTTATATCTAAACTCTGAAGCTATATCAATATCAACTCTAATTTTTGCAATATTTTCTATAAAATATTTCGCAATGAAACTAGCATAATAGGATGTTCCGCATGATACAATATTCAGTCTTTCCATTTTGCCTAAATCAAAGTCAAAATGCGGAAAAAGTATTTTTTTATTTTTTGCATCTATATATTCTTTTATAGTTTGTCTTACAACTTTAGGCTCTTCATATATTTCCTTAAGCATAAAATGTGCAAAATCGCCCTTATCAACATTTATATTATCTATGCTTATAGTTTCAATTTCCCTTTCAACTCTATTGCCATCTTTATCAAAAATTTCACAACCTTCATTTGAAATTATTGCAAAATCATCTTCATTTAGTGAAATTATCTTATTTGTTAAGCCGGTAAAAGCTGAAAGTCCTGAAGATACGTAATTTTCATTTTTGCCAAGACCCAATAATAGTGGTGATCCCCTGCGGGCACAATATATATGTTTATCATCATCAGCAAAAATTGCCGCAATGCCAAAAGCCCCTTCTAATTTTTTTAAAGCTTTATGAATTGCGTCTTTATGAGTTTTTTCTTTTTTTGAATAGTATGAAATTAAATTAGGTATTACTTCCGTATCTGTTTCGCTTTTAAAATGGTAGCCAAGCCTTGTAAGTTCTTCTTTAAGCTCTTTATAATTCTCAATTATTCCATTGTGGACAACTGACACAACCACATCGCAACTTGTATGAGGATGGGCATTCAATTCCGTAGGTTTGCCATGAGTTGCCCATCTTGAATGGGCTATGCCAATATTGCTGCTAAGATTTTCAACTGCTTTTTCTAATTCGCTAACCTTTCCAACTTTTTTAATTGTTTTTATTTTTTGATTATTTACAATTGAAATGCCAGCTGAATCATAGCCTCTATATTCAAGATATTTTAAACCGCGAACTAAACCTGGCACAACATTATTATTGCCTATAATACCAAAAATTCCGCACATATTTCTCCCAAAATATTGAATTAACTAATTATTTTTTATATAATTATTAGTATATATTCAAACAATTTTTTGTTTCAAAATATTACATTTTTACAATTTTTACTTTTACATTGCCATCTGGAAATTCTAAAATATAATTTTTGTTTAAAAGAATTTCTTTTTTAAATTTGATTTCGTTTCCCAAAGTGTCCTTAAGGATTGGATATTTATTTATATAGTTGTCAAGTTTAATCTCAAAAAATCTTAGTTTTTGTTCAATAAAATTAATCTTATTTTTTATGATTTTATTTAAATCAATTTTTTTAAGAAAAAACTTTTTGCGTTTGTATTTTTCAACAATAATTCTGAATAGATTATTAAACCTTATAAAATAAGATTTTAATAGATAGTTATTTTTTATGAATTTCTCTGTTCGCTTTTTTATAAAATCAGAAAATATTTCAATAAGTTTAGCCATTTTGTAAAAATTTTTTACAACTAAAGTTGAATATAACCTAACGGTCAGGTTATATAAATCTTTATAGGCTTGCTCCTTGCTTATGGTTAAATATTCGGCAACAGAAGTTGGCGTTGGGAGTCGCAAATCACTTGCGTAGTCTATTAATGTCCAGTCTACTTCATGCCCAACGGCAGAAATTGTTGGAATTTTTGAATTTGCAACAGCCCTGACAAGATTTTCATCATTAAACGCCATTAGATCTTCTATTGATCCTCCGCCCCTTGTTATTACAATAACTTGAGGTCTGTCTCCTTCATCAAGACTATTGAAATATTCTATTGCTTTTATTATTTCGCTTGGTGCATCTTTGCCCTGCATCAATACAGAATACAATATTAAAGAAATTGGAGTTCTGCCTTTAAGTCTTGATAATATATCATGAATAGCAGCACCACTTTCTGCTGTAATTAATGCTGCATTTTTTGGCAATCGTGGAATTGGCTTTTTTCTTGCAATATCAAAAAGTCCTTCTTTTGCTAGTTTTTCTTTTCTTTCTTGAATTATTTTTAAAAGACTGCCGACACCGCTTATTTGAATACCCTCGGCTAATAATTGATAATTTGATCTTTCTTTATATATTGTCAATCTTCCGGCTGCAATAACTTCCATTCCATTGTCTAAATCTATCTTGCAAAAATCTGCATAGCTTTTAAACATCACAACATTTATCATTGAATCTTCGTCTTTTAAAGAAAAATATAAATGTCCGCTGGGATGTTTTTTGAAATTACTAATTTCACCTTTGATTTTTATATAGAAATACTTAGCCTCAAGGGTATCTTTTATACCCTTTACAATCTCTGATACCGTATATTCTTTTATTACATCAACCAATTGAATAATAAATAATTTTTATATCAATAATATATAGATAATTTTTATTTTTGCAATGAAAAGTATTTATGTTTTATAAAAATAGTATATAAACTATAGTTTATATACTATTAAATTAATATTACATTATGTGTGGGTTTCCTCTTCTTCCATTATTTCCATTTCTTCTATTGTGATAGAATTCTGGAATAATAAGTTCTCTATCTTCTTTAGTTGACTCCATAAAAGTACTTTCAGAAGATGCTGATGATGGTGTATTTAGCGGATCTAATTCGTTAAATACTCTAGATTGAAATACAGGAGTAACATTTCCATTATTTTCTCTAGTTAATTCTGAGGTTGCGTTTAATGGAGTCATAAGTAATGAACTTTTTGGTGTAATTTTTTTCATTTTTTCATAAAATTATTAACACAAAATATATCATATCACAAAAATTTGCACTATTCAAGTATTTTTTTAAAAAATATTAACTAATCTAAATCATATTTTAAGCCATTTATTAGTTTTTTGACAAATTTTTCTTGAATTAAAAATATTAAGGAATATTATAATTGTTTAGTTGATATAATAAAAAAATAAAAGAAGAAAAAGTAATGGAAAAAGAATTTAATCACGGCGAAATAGTAAACGTTGAGATATCTACAGAAATGAAAAAATCGTATCTTGATTATGCAATGAGTGTTATTATTGCAAGAGCGATTCCTGATGTTAATGATGGTTTGAAACCAGTTCATAGAAGAATTTTATATTCTATGTATGAGAATCATTATGACTACAACAAGCCTTTTAAGAAATGTGCTAGAATCGTCGGTGATGTTATGGGTAAATATCACCCACATGGTGATACATCTATTTACGATGCTTTAGTTAGAATGGCACAGGATTTCTCAATGTCCGAACCATTAATTGATGGACAGGGAAACTTTGGTTCTATTGATGACGATCCTGCTGCAGCTATGAGGTATACTGAGGCTAGAATGTCAAAATTAGCCCATATACTTACAGATGACTTGGATAAAGATACAGTTGATTTTTCACCAAACTATGATGGAAATGAAAGAGAACCAAATGTGCTTCCCGCTAGATTTCCTAATCTATTGGTTAATGGAAGCAATGGTATTGCCGTTGGTATGGCAACAAATGTTCCACCTCATAATTTGGGCGAAGTTATAGACGGTGTGGTTGCTTATATTGATAATCCTGAAATATCCTATGATGAAATGCTGCAAATAATACCTGGTCCTGATTTCCCTACGGGTGGTTTAATTATGGGAAGAGCGGGTTATGCAAGCGTTATGAGAAATGGCAGAGGCAGCATAGTTATGAGAGGAGAAGCTAAAATTGAGGAAACAAAAAGCGGAAAATCTCAGATAATCATAAGTTCAATTCCATATCAGGTAAACAAGGCAAAACTTGTTGAAAAAATTGCAGAACTAGTTAAAGAAAAGAAAATTGAAGGCGTTTCAGACCTCAGAGATGAATCAAGCAAAGAGGGTATAAGAGTAGTAGTTGAGGTAAAAAGAGATGGAAATGCTGAAGTCATTCTAAGTCAAATATACAGTTTTACCGAATTGCAATCTAATTTTCCAGCTAATATTTTAGCTTTAAATAATGGACGACCTGAAAGTTTAGGTGTTTTAGATATTATTAAAATATTTACTAAATTTAGAAAAGATGTTGTTACAAGAAGAACAGAATTTTTGTTGGCAAAAGCTAGAGATAGAGCACATATTTTAATTGGATTAAGAGTTGCAGTTAATGAGATTGATGAAGTTATAGCTTTAATTAAAGGGGCTAAAGACACAGCTGAAGCAAGAGAAGAATTAATGAGGAGGGATTGGGATGCATCAGTTGTTCAAGCTATGTTGAATTTAATTCAAGACAGAGGAAATAGAATTGAAAATGGTAGATTCTATTTTACAGACGTTCAGGCTAGAGCAATTCTTGATATGAGATTATCAAAATTAACTGGACTAGAAAGTGATAAAATAGATGAGGAATTAAAAGAATTATCTGCTGAAATTCAAGAATATTTAAAAATTTTGTCAGATCCTATTGAATTAACCAAGATTGTTAAGGACGAATTAATTGCTGTTAAAAATGAATTTTCAACTCCAAGAAGAACCACTATTACAGAAGCAGAAGGTGATATTGATGTTGAAGATTTAACTCCAAAAGAAGACATGGTTGTTATTACTACAATGAATGGGTATATAAAAAGGGTTCCACTTTCTTCCTACAAAGCACAGCATAGAGGAGGAAAAGGCAAGTCTGCAATTACTGTTCATGACGAGGACTATACAACTGATGTATTTGTAGTTAATACTCATACTCCTATACTATTCTTCTCAAGTAAAGGCAAGGTTTACAAAATGAAGACCTATAAATTACCTTTAGGAAATAATCAATCAAAAGGAAGAGCAGTTGTTAATATTTTACCTCTAGAACAGGACGAAACTATTTCAACAATATTGCCATTATTGGGTGAAAAAGAAGAATGGATTAAGAAAAATATTGTATTTGCTACAAATACAGGAGATGTTAGAAGAAACTCAATGGCTGATTTTGAAAATATTCAATCAAATGGCAAGATTGCAATGAAGCTTGAAGACGGACAGCAATTAGTTGGCGTTGCTGTTTGTGATGACAATAGCGATATTCTTTTATCTTCAAAAACAGGAAAATGCATTAGATTCCCATTAGAAAATCTAAGAGTTTTCCAAAGTAGAAATTCAACTGGTGTTAGAGGTATTAAATTAGATCCATATAATGAAGTCATTTCTATGTCAATTTTGAAAAACTCTGAGGCAGAATCTGCTGAAGATAGGGACGCTTTCCTAAAAATAGATTTAGACACTAGAAAAAAACTTAATGAAGTCTATAATATGCCTAAAGATGAAAACAATCTTTTGAATAATATTGACGAACCATTGCCGGTTCAAATACCTGATGATATTTTGTCAGTTTTATCAAAAGATAAAATTAAAGCAATGGCAAGAAGCGAACAGTTAATTCTAACTATTACAGAAAATGGTTATGGAAAAAGAACTTCATCCTATGAGTATAGAGTAACAAACAGAGGTGGAACAGGTATTACAAATATTATTACTTCCAAGAGAAATGGTAATGTAATAGCAAGTTTCCCTATTGAAAATGATAAAGAAATTATAATGATTACAAATAAAGGAACAGTAATCAGAACTAAAGTCATGGACATTAGAATTTCTGGTAGAAATACTCAGGGAGTTACATTAATGAAAGCTGGAGAAGATGAAAAAGTTGTTTCTGTAGCGAAAGTTGAATGTGAAATTGACGATTCTGATGAATAGTTATTATTTTAAATCTCTCTAAAATTTTAGAGAGATTTATTTATGAGGTAATTTATGAAAAATATTTTTTCAATGTATTTTTTAATGTTTTTTGTTTTTTGTTTCTTAATATGGTGGCAATGGGATTTTTTAGCAGAAAATATATTTACTCTATTTCTAGAGAAAAAATACTAAAATTTGTCCACATTAATTCCATATATAAAAATTTTATTTTCATTAGCTTTTTCTATAACAGTTTGCTTATTGATAACAAGTCCGCTATTGCAATCAAAAGCTATGCCGGCAAAACCTGCATTTTTAACTTGATCTATAGTATTTTCTCCAATTGATGGCAAGTCTATTTTCTTTGTTTGAGTTGTTTTTTTAATCTTTACTAATATTGGTTTTCTGCCGGTCGTATATTTTAATTGCCCACATCTTTCAATTAGCTTTTCTGTGCCTTCAATACATTCAATGCCTATGACAATGCCGTTTTGAATAACCACTGATTGTCCTATATCTAAATCGCCCATTTGCTTAAGAACTTTTATACCTAAATTTATGTCATATATATAGTCATTATTAGGCCATTTTACATTTCCAACAATGCCTTCTTTAATCTTTATATCACTTAAAATTTCATCAACAGACATAACATTAAACCCTTGTTTTTCTAGAAATTGTATTGTCGTTTGCAGAATTGTGTCATCGCCGAAGACTTTATTCTTTAATAGTTTTAACAGTAAAAAAAATCCTTTAAAGTCAGGAAATATTGTTTTTATATTAGGTTTTTTAACTCCTCCAGCAAATACTAAATTTTTTACATTATTTTTTTTAAAAAAAGCTATAGTTTTGCCAACATCGCCAAATCCAATTGTGATATTTTGAAAATTTTTATATTTTTCAACGTTCGCAAAATCTTTCATTATTGCTATAAATGGTATTATATTTTTCTTCTTGCATTCTTCAAGAATTAAAAGTGGCAAATCGCCATTTCCTGCTATTAACCCTAATTTACTGATATTTTCCATTACGCTAAAATAAATTACTCGTATTAAATTAATATATTTTAATAAATTATTCAATAAAAAATTTAATGAATTAATATTAATTTTTTTGAATTTTCTTTTTTATAAAAATTATCTTCTATTTGCTTTATTCTTTTTTCATATTGTAATCTGCAACTATTAAGTTCATTATATGATTTTAACATTTTATCTAATTGTTCTTTTAATATTTTTTGTCCTCTCTCATACATTTCAATACCAATTTCCACTGTGTCTTTGTAATATCTTAAATTATAAAAATGATTTAATATGAAGTTCCAAAATATGGATTGTTTATGTGATGATTTATATTCATTAGTCATTTTATATATTTTTCTAGCTTCGTTAAACTTGTTACTTTTATAATATGAAAATATGGCTTGCGAAAATATATCTTCGCTTGTTTCTCCATCTTTTAAAATTTTGTTAAAATATTCAATTGCAGACTGATACTGCTCTTTGCAATTCAATGCGTGCATGGTTTTACAATGTATATCTAATTTTGCTTTTTTGTTTATATCGGAGTCTTGAAGTAATTTTTTGGCCATAGTAATTATGGCATTATATGCGCCAACTTCATCGGCATATTCAAAAAAATTCAATTTATTTTCTTTAGAAAATAAATTGAGTTCAATTGCCTCAAGACCTACAGTTATTGCACAATTATAATTTTCCATTTCATTAAATTCTTGAATCAGAAATATAATATTTTCTTCAGAAAATTTTTTATTTTTTAATGCTAAATTATAATAAAAATCAGCATTATCATCTTGTTCTAAATGAGAATATGCTAATATTATAAAAGAATAATCATAACCAGACAGTTCATCAGCAGTAATTCTTTTTATTAAAATATCCCTTATTATTTTATTGTAATTTTTTTCTTCTAGTAATTTATTAAAATATTCTGTTGTCATATAATCATTACATGTAGTAACTCGTGAAACAGTAGAAGATTCAAAATCACTATCCATATAATTTAATAATTATTTAGATAAAAAAATTTTAATATTTAAAAATATAAAGTCAATATTTATTATATGTTAATTTAGCTTGAAATATATAATATTTATTTAATTCTTATACATACAATTATATTTATTTATTAATATTTGTTATTTTGCTAATTAAAAATAAAAAGTTATTATTGTATATTTTTTTTCTTGATTAAATAAATAAATGTTTTAAAATAAAAACAATGTGAAATTTATTAAATTAAATATTAGGAAGTGAAATGGCTAAGAAAGATATTCATCCGGACTATCATATGATTATTGTTAAAACAACAGATGGTGGTGAATTTAAAACAAAATCATGCTACGGAAAAGAAGGTAGTGTTATAGTATTGGATTTAGATCCATATAACCATCCAGCATGGAAAGATGGTAAACAGGCTTTCGTTAACGTGAAAGATGATCAAATTGCTAAATTCAATAAAAAATTTGGTGGTTTTAAATTTTAATTTTATTTAAACCAAAATTATTTGAATATATTAAACCTCAAAAATGAGGTTTAATTTTGTTAATTGTATATAATTAATTATTTTAAAATAAGCTTTTATCTTTTAAAGTAATATATCGTTTATGAATACATTTTAATGCGGTTCTATGAACACCCTTTGTTATTTTATAATAGACAAAGCGCCCATCTTTTCTAGATTTTACAAAACCATCTTCAAGTAGTTTTTTCAAATATTGAGATACCTTTAATTGTTCAAGCTCGACACCATCGGCTATCTTTGATACACAACATTCTTCATTAATAATTAGATATTCTAAAATTCTCATTTTATCAAAATTAGCAAACAGTTTTATACGGCTTGCAGCTAGAATTGTAAAATCTGTTGGTAAAATTTCCTTATAGCCATCAATTAAAAATTTGAAGTTGTTTGTCATGTATCCATATAATTTTCTAATGCATTTAAACAAGCTTGCCGGATATTCTTCGTCTATACTATAGTATATAAATATGCCCTTTCTTTGAGTTTTTACAAGGTTTGCATCCCTTAATTTCTTTAAACTTTGAGATACTATTATTTGATCTTCGTCTAGAGCTTTAGTTATCTGAGAGACAGAAGAAGAGCCGTTAACATCAAGAAATTCCAATATTCTCATACGCAATGGATGTGCTATATAGGTTATACCTCTATAGGCCTTTTTCATAGTTTCAATTGGCAGCTGTTTTTCCACCTTTAAATCTTCTTCCATTTTCTACCTGTAAAAGTGTTTATAAATCTATTATAGTAAACACTAAAAAATTTTAATTGCAAACAAAAAATATATTGACATTTTAATATATATTATTATTAATAGATATTATTAATAATATCTATAGTTTATTATATGTTTAAAATAACTTCATTTATTGCATTATCTTTTTTAGCACTAATAAAATCCTCTTTTGCCAATCCTGCCTGTGCTGTTTGCACTATCGCAATTGGTGCCTCACTAACTCTAGCACGTAAGCTTGGCGTTCAAGACTCAATAGTTGGATTATGGGCTGGTGCTTTATTGGCAATTATTGGCTATTGGACTATTTTATTCTGTGATAAAAAAAATTGGAATTTTAAAGGAAGAAATTCTTTAATAATGTTTATTTCTATTACCATGATAGGTTTTATATATATTAAAGAAGTTGTGTATACGCCACAGGTAATATTGTATGTCATATATATGGACCCAATATTATTTAGCAGCCTATTAGGAGCTTTTATATTTATTGCGTCGCAAAAATTGTATCAATACATGAAAAAGAAAAATAATGGGCATGCACATTTTCCTTTTGAAAAAGTTGTTTTACCTGTTGCTTTTTTAAGTATTTTAAGTATTTATTTTAATTATATAAAGTTTTAAGGAGTAATTATGAAAAAAATAGAAAACGTAAAAGAATTTGTTGAAAAAATGGATCAAGCTAAAAAACTCAATCCAAAGGACTTATCCTCAGACCAAGACCTAACAATTGGCATCATGAATTTAATTTCCATAGAAGAGCATTTAATGTATTCTGGGGCTAAAACTGGCAAAACATCCTACTACGATTTAATAGAACAGGTCAGAGAAATTCGTAAAAAACTAATGCAAAAATTAATACCTCAATATGAAGGTGAAGTTTGGTGTATTTCAAAACATTTGTTAGCTAGTTCAATGAGATTAATGGAAGTTGGAACAAAACAATTAAGCCTTAAAAATACGCAAGAAGCATATGATCTTTTTAATAAATCTTATGAACTCTATTGTTTGTTCTGGGGCTTAAATATGAATATGCTAAATATTGAAGATGTCAAATGGGTTGAAGATTCAAAAGAAGACATAAAAAAAATTACGGAAAAAATAAAAGAAACAAATATTATGGAAAATACGGACGACAGCACAGCAAAAACAATTGATGTTGAAAGCATAGAAAAAGAAGAAGGAGCTTTAACAAAAATGAAAAATTTTGTTAAAAAAGCTATAGATTGTTGCATTGAATAATTTTAATTTAATGATGATTACTAAATAAATACTAATAGTCCTCAAAAAATTATGAGGACTATATAATATTATATAAGATATCACTAACAAAAGTGATATTAAAAAAGTGAGATTATTTTTTGGCTCTTTCTACGGCTTCATTCATGATTTTTTTAGCTTCTGCAGCATTTTTGAAACCTGTAATTTTTACCCATTTTCCTTTTTCCAAATCTTTATAATGTTCAAAAAAATGTTTAATTTTATCTAAAAGAATTGTTGGTATTTCTTCTAGTTCATTATAATGAGAATATTCTGAATTCATTTTAACTGTAGGAACTGCTAATAATTTTTCATCCATTCCTTTTTCATCTTCCATAATTAAAACACCAATTAATTTTGCTGGAATTACCGTACCAGGTTGTAATGCATATTCTGCAATAACTAAAACATCAACCGGATCTCCGTCCTCTGATAAAGTATTTGGTACAAAGCCATAGCTGCAAGGATAATGCATTGGGGTAGCTAAGAATCTGTCTACAAAAAGTACACCACTCTTTTTATCTAATTCATATTTAACAGGAAGCGCATTTGCTGGATTTTCAACAAAAACGTTAACTTCATCTGGAGCATTTTTGCCTATTGATATATTTTCTAATTTCATATTTTTTCCTAAAATTAATTACAAATAATTAATAACATATTATTTTTTAATTTCAACAGGAAAAATCCATAAAACTTAAAACTTTATAAAATTATATTTTCTACAATATTTTTCCATAATATTGATGGCAATGTTCCTCCTGTTGTTCTGCCCATGCTTGTATTATCATCATTTCCAATCCATACGCCTATTACCATATCTTCAATGTATCCAACAAACCAAGCATCTGAATAATTTTGACTTGTTCCTGTTTTTCCACCTATGTAATATTCACCTTTATCAACAAGACTGTCTATTTTTGCATTTTTTCCAGTTCCATTAACAACAACTTCGTACATCATTTCTTTCATATAATTTACTTCCGTATTATCAAGTATTTTTGAAAGTCCTCCTGTTTTTCTTTTATAAATTATATTGTTATCATCTTTATTTTTAATTTTTGTTATAGAGTATGGAATTACGGCATTTCCACCATTATTTATGACAGCATAGGCAGAAGTTAACTCTAATAAATTTACCTGAGTAGTTCCCAAGGCAATTGTTGGGTCATCTTTATCTATTGGCGAAATTATACCCATTTTTTTAGCAAGCTTTGCTACATTTCCAACCTTAGAATACTCCGATATTTGTATTGCTACTGAATTTAGAGATTTTGCAAAAGCTGTTTTCATTGAAACCTCTCCATAATATTTCCCCCCATAATTATCAGGAAACCAATTTCCGACAGCGACTGGTTCATCTATAAATCTTGTCTGAGGAGTAAAATTTTTTTCTCTAATGCCGGCCAAAAAAGCAAAAATCTTAAAAGCTGATCCTGGTTGCCTATAGGCATAAATTGCTCTATTGAATTCACTTTTGCTATAATTTATTCCACCAGTCATTCCTAATATTGCACCATCATTTGCCATTGCAATGACTGCTATTTGACTGTTTTTTAATTTATTTTTATATTTTATAATAAAATTAGCTATACTATTCTCTATCGCACTTTGTATATATTGATTTAGAGTTGTGTTGACTTCAATATTAACTTCATTCGTATAGTCTTGAATCTGGCTTTTTATCCAATCGGCAAAATATAATTCTTCGCTTAACTTTTCATCTGAATTTATAGTTGCTTCAATAATACTAT
Source organism: uncultured Rickettsiales bacterium (assembly GCA_944392625.1). GTDB lineage: Bacteria > Pseudomonadota > Alphaproteobacteria > Rickettsiales > UBA1997 > CALXSC01. Next base: position 4,512 of record CALXXG010000055.1, on the reverse strand, counting down.
CAAAATATGTATTTAAATATTGTTTATACTGATCATCTGATAATAAACCAGCATTGCGCATATTCGTTATTACTTGTTTTGTTCTTTGTTTAGACAGGAATGGATTGTTTTTTGGAGAATATTTCGATGGCGCTTTTAAAAGTCCAATTAACATTGCACTTTCTTCCAAATTTAATTGTGATACCTCCTTATCAAAATAAAATTTTGCTGCATCTTGAATACCATATTTACCAGCTCCAAAATAAGCTTTATTAAGGTACATTGTTAAAATTTCTTCTTTTGTAAGTTTTTTTTCAAGTTGAACTGATAAAAGTAATTCTTGTATCTTTCTCTTTAAAGTTTTTTGTGAATTTCTTAGAATCATTTTTGCTAATTGCTGTGTAATTGTTGAACCGCCTTGTTTTATATATCCTGATTTTAGATTTACAATAAAAGCCCTTATAATGCCAATATAATCAAAACCGTGATGTCTAAAAAATTTTCTATCTTCTGTGGCGACCAGTCCATCAACTAAATATAATGGAAATTCCGCATAGTTTGTTATATCAGAACTTAACTCTCCATAGCTTTTTATTTCCTCACCATTAGAATATAGTATTTGAATATTTGTATCTTCATCAATTTTAATTTGAGGCGTTATATCTGGCAAGTCTCTACTATAATAGGCTAATAAGATTGCAATTGTTATAACACACCATATAAACAGAACGAAACCCCATTTAAAACAGAATTTTATAAATTTTTTGATAAATTGTTTCTTCTTATTTTTACTGTTTTTATTGTTCTTTTGCATACCTAATATATTTAACTATCAGCAATAATAATATAATAAAATGATGATAAATCAAGTTTTTTATTGATTCATCTTAAAAAATATTTTATAATTTTTTTATTATGGAATTATAAAATAGTTAAATGGACAACAATATTTATAAAAAACAATTTATATCAGTTAACAAAAATTACGATATTGAAAGAATAGCGTATTCAAATGGATATCCTGAAATTTCTGTTTTTAATATGAAAACTATGATTAATATTGCTAACTCATACGATAAGCAAAGAAATTTTGAGGAGATAATTTGCAAATATCATTATGAAATTATCAAAAATGATATGCTCCTTAAAAAAGCAATATTATCTTTGGATAGATTAAATTTATCTTTGAAAAATAATTTACATAATCAAGAAAAAAATGATTTTTACAAAATTAAAAAATTCATATCAAATAATAGCAATGTACAAATATTAAAAAATAAAATAAATAAAATTAAAAAAGAGCAAATTAATTTATTGAATATTTATTCAAATTATTTAAAACTTTTAAAGCTTGATTATAGAAAATTACAATATTGCGACAATAGAAACAAAGAAAAATATAAAGTTTATATTAAAAATGGAAAATTTTATTCAAATGGACAAGTTCTTGATAGCTTATCAATATATAAAAATATGTTTAAAGAAAGTCCAGAAAAAGAAGAACATATAATAATAGATTTATTCGGAGAAAACAATACATCGGTTGGAAAAGTATATTTTTCTTGTACTGTTATAGATAAAAATAATGATTTATATGTTTTTCCATTTAAAAATGGAGTTATTCATCATAATTTTATTAGTAGAAATAATGATGTGTTATTTGCCGGTATGGCTTTATTTAAAAATGGAAAGATATCCTATTTATCAAATTATAGCGGACATTATGAAACATTAATGCAAGCTGTTGAAACTGTTTTATTTCCAAAGTTTATGGAAATGTATGATAATGACTTATCTAATTTATTTACAGATGAATTTGATATTAATAATATAGATGTTGATAAATATAAAATGTCATATGTAATAAAAAATAATATAAGTGGTATTGGATTACTGACGCACAATAATAATCCTAATGAATCTAAGTTAAAACCAGATGAAAGAAAAAATATATCATCTTTATTAAGAAAAAGAATAGCTGAAAAATTTTTTACTAATAGAGAAAAATCATCAATTTTAACAAAATAATTTTTATACTTCCAATTAATTTTTTAACTAATATTCCATATTTATAAAATAATTATGGAATATTAGCATGAAAATATTTAAAAATTTTTTAAAAGAAAAGAAAGAAAATAATAACATTAAAGAAATAAAATCATATTATCATCCTTTAGGTAAAGCTGTTTGGTCTGACAGAAACTATGAAGTTTTTGCAAGAGAAGCCTATATAAAAAATGTTATTGCCTATAAATGTGTTTCTATGCTTGCAAGAAGCGCGAGCTCTATACCATTTTTTGTTTATAATAAAAACAATAATAAAAAAATAGAAAATCATCCTCTTGAATGCCTATTAAAAAATCCAAATCCAATTCAAAGTGGAAATGAATTTTTTGAAACATTATATTCCTATAAATTAATATCAGGTAATTCTTATATTCAGGCAATTTTATTAGATAGAAATAATTTTAAAAATCCAAAAGAATTATTTATATTAAGGCCAGATAGAATAACGCTAATAGCTGGCAGCAGCAATGTTCCAATGGCCTATAAGTATAAAGTTAATGGCCATGAAACTACATTTTATGTTGACAGATTAAATGGAAAATCAGAAATTTTACATATAAAAAATTTTAATCCAATTAATGATTGGTATGGGTTGTCTCCTGTAGAAGCCGCTGCATATTCTATAGATCAACACAATGAGGCTTCGAAATGGAATCAGGCTATGTTGCAAAATGGAGCTAGACCTAGTGGAGCTTTAATGGTAAAGTCAGATAAAGATAGTTCTGCGTTTTTAAGTGATGAACAATTCATTAGATTAAAGAATCAATTAAATGAAGAATTTTCTGGATCAGAAAATGCTGGAAAACCTTTATTGCTAGAAGGCGGTTTAGAATGGAAAGAAATGAGTTTAACACCTTTAGATATGGATTTTTTAAATACAAAATATAGTTGTGCTCGCGATATAGCTTTAGCTTTTGGCGTTCCATCTCAACTATTGGGCATACCTGGCGATAATACCTATAGCAATTTAACTGAAGCTAGACTATCAATGTGGGAGGAGACTATTATTCCAATGGTTGATAGCGTATTGAATGCATTAAATAAGTGGTTAGTTCCAATGTTTGATGATGAAAATATTGCATTATATTATGAAAAAGATAAAATTACTGCATTATCAACACGACAGGAAAGCTACTGGAATAAAATTGCAAACGCTAATTTCTTAAATGACGAAGAAAAAAAGAAATTATTGGACTTATAATTTATATATCCAACTTCATCACTAATTGGCAAAGTTTTTGCTTTGATGAAGTTAAATATTCACTGTTTGTTGAGCACCCTTCTGGTATTTTATTCTCTACACTATTGTTTATGAAATTTCCGCCATAAACAAATATATTTCCAGTTGTTGGAAGACTGTCATCTAATTTTGAATCTATTTGATATGCTTGATATGGAGTTAAGTTGAATATTGTTTCTATTTCTTTATTTTTATTAACTCCATTTACGGCTAAATGAAAATAATTTTCTGTACCATCACTAAAAACTAATATTCCAGTTTGCAGATAATCTATATATGGGAAAATTTTTTCACTATTATCAATAAAACCAGATTTATACAAATGTAACCAAAAATTTGCTATTTCACCATCTAATTTTAAATTTTGATCTTCTAATCCATTTTGTTGATTTATATCCTCTATTATATTATTTTCATTGCCGTCAGTATTTGTTTCTGATAAACTAAAAATCTGTGTTTTTTTTATATCACCAGGTAAAAATCCATATTTTCTTTTAAATTCATTTATAGCACTTTTATATGTTTGTATATCGGAAATTACTTTTTTTACGCTGCTTGAATCTTTTTTGAGATTGACATTAACAAATATACTTAAAATAATACTTAGTATTACTACTAATATGCTTATTTCAACAATTGTATATCCATTTTTTTTAATCATCTTTTTATTCTTAAACTTTGATTAGGAATATTCAATCTATATAAATTTATTTTATCAGTTTCTTTATTAAAATTTATTAAATCTTTTCCAATCAATTTTATGCTTGGAAGCGATTTAACTCTATCTGGATTTATTCTTTGACCGTTATATATTACGCCGTAATGTAAATGTGGCCCAGTTGTTATACCTGTATTTCCAACGTAAGCTATAACTTGGCCTTGTTTTACTTTTGTGCCAACTTTTATATTACTTGCTACTCTTGATATATGGGCATATTCTGTAGTATAGTTATTTGTGTGTCTTATTGCTACATAGTTTCCAAAGCCGCCATTACATCTTCTATTCCCAACCTTGCAATTTCTAACAACTTTTGTAACAGTACCACTTCCAGCTGCATAAAATGGTGTCCCAATAGGTGCTGCAAAATCTAAACCTTTATGAGCTCTTGTGTAACCAAGCATTGTTGCTTCATATTTTTATTCTCATAGCATATTTCTGATACATAACCGTTACTTTTTAAATCATTATTTAATTTATAAGGAAACGCATCATTCGTTAAATTCAT
>CALXXG010000054.1 GCA_944392625.1 uncultured Rickettsiales bacterium | reverse complement strand
TAGCTAAGTATAAAGTATAATAATAATAAAGCTTTAATATTTTAAAATAAATGTATGATGTATAATATATATACACACGCACACTGATACATAACATAAGCTTACTATAAAAAAACTTAATACTTATATCTTATAAGATATAAGTTATTAAACTTTAACAACTTGCATATGATATTTATGAACAAGTTTATACAAATAAAGCAGAGGAGTATGTTATGTTGTCTTGACCTTAATACTAAAGGTGAGGTGAATAACTAGTATAACGGGAGGTTTAGAGATATAAAAAAAATTAAGTGTTTAATTTTGTCTAAACACTTAATAATTTAATATAATATTAATTTTCCTCCAAAAATATCTTTAATTTTCCAGCTCTTTTTGGGTGCTTTAATTTTCTTAAAGCTTTAGCTTCAATCTGTCTGATTCTTTCTCTTGTAACGGAAAATTGCTTGCCGACATCTTCTAAAGTATTATCACTTTCCATGCCAATACCGAATCTCATTCTTAGAACTCTTTCTTCTCTTGATGTTAAGCCTGACAATAATGTATTTGTGATTTCTTTTAGATTATTATACATTGTAGCCTTTAATGGCGATACAGCTGATTTATCTTCTATGAAATCTCCAACCATGCTTTCATCGTCATCGCTGCCAACAGGAGATTCCAAACTTACAGGATCCCTTGCTGTTCTTAAAACTTTTCTGACTTTTTCAACAGGAATTAAAAGCTTGTCTGCTATTTCTTGGGCTGTAGGATTTCTGCCCAACTCTTGAGTTAATTGTCTTGAAGCTTTTGATATCTTATTAATTGTTTCAACCATGTGAATTGGGACTCTGATTGTTCTTGATTGATCAGCTATAGCTCTTGTAATGCCTTGCCTAATCCACCAAGTAGCGTAGGTTGAAAATTTATAGCCTCTTTTATATTCAAACTTATCAACTGCCCTCATTAATCCGATATTTCCTTCCTGAATTAAATCTAAAAATTGCAATCCTCTGTTGGCATATTTTTTAGCAATTGAAACAACAAGCCTTAAATTTGCTTGAATCATTTCTTTCTTTGCTTTTCCCTCCTCTTCTTTGCCTTCATAAACATTTTTTAAGAATGCTTTAAAATCTGATATACTTAAACCAACAACTTTTACAACTTTGTTTAGTCTATTATTAAATTCTTCAAGTTTTTCAGAATAGTTTTTATATAAGTCTTGCCATTGAGAATCCTTAGAATTTTTAATGTCGTTTAACCAATTTTCATTATATTGAGGATAGCCATACATCTTTAAAAAGTCTTTTTTGGCTATGCCTTCGTCGTCGCAAAGTGTTAAAAATTCTTTTTCTACTTCTTCAATTTTAAGCTTGGCTTTTTCAACTTCTTTTAATATTAATTGAATTAAAGTGTCATTTAAAGGAATATCCAACATTATTTCAATCAATTTGTTTTGTAAATTAACTAGCTTAGGATCACCTTTAATTTCAGAAATGCTTGTTTTATCTTTCATTATAGATAATATTGATTTTACAACATCTGTTGCCTGTTCTAAAACTTTTAAAACTTTAGGCAACAAGCTTCTTTCCATTGTGGAAAATGGAGTCACGCTTTCTTCGTCACCAATCATTTCTTCATCAGCATCATCTAAATCTTTAGCAAAACTTAGGTCCTCATCTTCGTCTTCTTCATCATTATATTCTTCTTCATCGTCACTAAATATAGAACTTATATCATTTGAATTTATATTTTCTGTTTCACTTTCCTTATCTGCTTTTGAAATAGCCTCATCAAGTTCACTGCTATAGGTTTCATCAATCCTAATAATATCTCTTAGAAGCATTGTTCCATTTGATAATCCATTATACCAATCTATTATATATTTCATAACAAATGGTACAGAATAAATATTTTTTAAAACTTTATCTCTACCATTTTCAATTCTAATAGCAATGTCAACTTCATCCTCTCTACTTAATAGAGGTATATTGCTCATTAATCTTAAATAAGATTTTACAGGATCGTTAGTATGTCTTGTAACGACCTCTTCTTTATTTTCATTTACTGATAATGATGAATCATCGTTTGAATAATTTTTAGTATATTCATCAATTGAATTTATTATTTTAATATTTAATTCGTCTAAAACGTTATATAAATCTTCAATAGACTCAATTTTAACATTATTGTCTTTTAAAGAATTATTTATCTCATCATAGGTCAAAAATCCTTTTTCTTTTCCAGAAAGAATTAGTTTTTTAATATTTTTATCCTTTAAAAATTCATGATTTTCAAATTCATTAAATTTATTTTTTTCAAAATTATTATTATCATTCTTACTAATGGATTTTGACATAGTTAAATCCTTGTTTTCTACAGTTTTTGCAGCAGTATTAGATATTGATGCTAAATTTTTTTTTGATGATTTTTGAGCATTTTTTTCTTCTATGGTTACTTTTGTTAAAGTATCATCATTTTCATTTGTATTTTTAAGATTTGCAACTTTTTTAGTGGCTGCAACTGCCTTCATTTTTATTGTAGATTTTTTCTCTACAACTGTAGATTTTATGGATTTTGTAACATCTTTTGGTTTGATACTGGATGCATTAACTTTAGTATTCTTAGTATTAGCCTCAGATATGCTTTTTGTACCATTTATACTTTTTTCTTTAAGACTTGTCATTATATTATTCCAATTATTATTTACACAAAACTACTCTCAGCAAGAAAAGAACTTATTTTTTTCCTTAATTTTAATAATTCTTCTCTAAGTCTTTTTGCCTTAGTAATATCCCCTATTTCAGATGCTTCTTTTAAATCAAACTCTAATAACATTACTTCTTTTTCTAGCAACAGTATATTAATAATTTCCAAACTTTTACCTTCTGTTAAGCTACCAATACAAGAGCCATTAAAAAAAATATCACTACTATTAATATAATTATTTAACTCATTTTTTTCAAGTAGTTCTTGTAAATTTTTTTTGCTATTTTCAGAATTTAAAAAATCTTCAAGAATAGACAAAATAGAGTTACATCTATCACTTATAAAATTGCTTGATAAAATATCAATTTTATATTTTTCAAACAATATATTTACAAGCGTTGGGAATTTTATTAGCAAAGCGCATATTTTTTTTTCATTTTTTTCAATCAGATCAATGTTTAATTTTGATCTAATGTTTTTTAGCTCTTCAGATTTTATTGTTGTGCTATTTTCAAGTTTCGTCAATGTTCTATCTAACTTCCATAGTTTGTTTCTATAGAATTGTTCAAAATGGCTTTTAAGTTTTAAATCTTTAATTGTATCCAACAGTTTGAATATATTTTTTTCTAATTCGGCCTTTTTTTCTGGAATAACCTCGCTGTTTTCATCAATGTCAAGAAGCTTTACCTCGTTATTCCATAGATAATCAGATAGTGAAACGGACTCTTTCAATAGGTTGTTGAATTCTGATTTTCCATATTTTCTAATAAAATCGTCTGGATCTACGTCCTTTGGCAAAAATACAAATTTTATATTTTTTCCTATAGTTATTAATGGCAGCACAAGTTTTGACAGTCTTTGAGAGGCCTTTTGTCCCGCACTATCGCCGTCAAGACAAACAAAAATATTATTTGTAGCGGCCCACAATTCTCTTATTTGATTTTCTGTAATTCCCGTTCCCATAGGGGCGACGGTATTTTCAACGCCATTTATACTGAGGGAAATGGCGTCAAGGTTGCCCTCAACCAATACTGCAAAATCTTCATCATAAATAGCCTTTTTTGCAAAATAATAATTGAATAAAGTTTTTCCTTTTATATAAACTTTTGTCTCCGGTGAATTCATGTATTTAGGCATTCCATTGCCAATAATTCTGCCGGCAAAAGCTATAACTCTACCTTTTTTATCCAACACCGGAAACATCAATCTATTTCTAAACTTATCATAATAGGAAGAATTACCCCTAGCTATCACACCTGCTTTTTCAATAATTTCCTCACTAAAATTCATTGATTTTAAATAGTTAAGCAGCATTGAATAGTCATCAGGTGCGAATCCTATTCTAAATTTTTTTATATTTTCTATATTAAGCCCTCTTTTATTTGCATAGCTTAGGGCAGCCTTTCCGTAGAACTTAAAGAGATTGTTTTCAAAAAATTTACAAGCCTCCTCATTAACTTTATAGATTAATTCAATTTCATCCGCCTCTTCTTTCTTTATAGTTTTTTTAGTTTCAAGTTTTGGCAGCTGTATGCCATACATATTCGCAAGATACTCAACCGCCTCCTTAAAATTCAAAGCTTCTGTCTCCATGACAAAAGTAAAAATATTTCCGCTCTTTCCACAGCCGAAACAGTGGTAAATACCCTTGCTATCGCTAACAGAAAAAGACGGGGTCTTTTCATGGTGAAACGGACAGCACGCAACATAATCCCTACCTCTTCTTTTTAGCGGCAGTTTTCTACCAACCACGTCAGAAATAGGTATTGTATTTTCCAATTCTTTTATAAACGATTCCGGATACATTCTACAAAATTTTATTCACAAATATAATCTAATAATTTTCTTCAAAAAATCAAGAGAATAATAAAATAATCAAAAAAACATTCCATTATATTCATCGTCAAATAATTAATTATATTATAATTTGATATTGCAAATAAAAAAATATATTAGTATAATAAATAATGATACTTTAATTCAGTAATATTTTAGAACAGTAATTTAATAATGAATATAAAAGATAATATTTTAAAGGAAAATAACAAACCATATATTTGTCGTATATGGGATAATGCTTTTCAATATTTAAAAACGATATTTTCATTAAAAGAAATTAAAAATCTAAAATTAAAAATTAATTTTCTAGAAAAAGAAGAAAATATTCCATTTATTATACAACAATGGAGCGATATTTACATAAGATCTGTAAAAGATAGCTATCAATCAAAATATAAATATAATACAAAATTATGTGATTTTTTAAATAATAGCAACAATATAAAGGCTATATGGGGCGACTGTTTAAAAGTAATGAAAGGTATGAAATCAGAATCAATTCATTTAATGGTTACATCACCTCCTTACTATAATGCTAGAGAATATTCACATTGGAAAAATCTTGACGAATATTTGGACAACATGCGCTTGATAATTAAAGAAGCATATAGAGTGCTTGATAATCATAGGGTCTTCGTCTTTAATGTCGGTGATATATTTGATAACGATAATCTTTATACTACATCAACCTGGGGAAAAAGAAGAATACCGCTTGGTGCGTATTTTATTAAAATATTTGAGCAGGAAGGCTTTACATTTGTTGATGACTTTATATGGGATAAAGGTGAAGTTCAAAGTGAAAGACATAAAAATTCTGGTAAACCATATCCATTCTATCAATATCCCATGAATTGTTATGAACATATCTTAATATTTCACAAGCATAGGGAGGATACCACTAGATTCCCTTGTCCAATTTGTGGTTTTTTACAAGTAAATGGTAATGCTTATAGCGAGATTGGTTTAAAGAGTTGGGAATGCAAAAATCCAAATTGTTTTCAAAGGAGTAAATCAAATAGAGGTAAAAGATTTTCATTAAAAACCATAATGACACAAAGTCATCAAAATAAAGAATGTAGCATACCAAAAGATAACATCTATAAATGGAGAAGGGATATAATAAAAATTAGTCCAGTTATAAAAATAAATTCGCATGGGGAGAATAGATTAGGGCATTCTGCTCCTTTTCCAATAGATATACCAAATTTTGCAATAGAATCTTTTTCTTATCCAAATGAAATTGTATTAGATCCATTTGCTGGAAGCTTTACAAGTATAATATCAGCCAAAAAACTTGGCAGGATTGGAGTTGGAATTGAAATTAATAAAGATATTTTTAGAAATGCAATTATAAAAAATATTCAAAATCAATTATCAAATGATATAAAAATAGAGGAACTTGACTATGTTTGATATAGAAGAAAAGAAAAAATTAGTAATTGGTTTATATGGCGAAATGCGTTTATCTATGGAATTACACGATTTAGGATGGCAAGTTCATAGAGCTTATATAGATGAAGGAATTGATTTTACTATTACAAAATATTGGTGTCCATACTGCAAAAAATATTCAAATCAGTTAATAAGAAATAAAAATTACAATGGATCTAATAAAAAATGTGTAACTAATTTATGTAATATTTGTAAAAAAACGGAATTGAATATTGTTTCTCGTTATTTACAAGTAAAAACTTCGGAAGGAGTTCCTACAAATAACGAAAATATTAAGAATTTTAGTTTCCATCCAAAAATTCGCTATGATATGGGTGATGATGTTTTTTATGTATGGATAGCAGTTTTTGATAATAAAAATGAAAAAAGATGTCATTTTTATATTTTTAATACGAAGGATGTTTCCAAATTTGATAATATTAATTTAGATACATACCAAATAACAGATAATCAAAAAACAACTTTACTTATTAGGAATGATGGTGTTGTTCTAAATAAAGGAAAACAATATAATTATTCATGCTTTAATGATATATTTTATAACAATTTTAATATTTTAGAGTAGATAAATATTATTATAAAAATTGTAAAGAAAATTGTTAATTTATAGTATTATTAATAGATTTAAAATAAAATGAAACACTCACTCATCGGACTAACCCAAGCGGAACTCGCAGCAGAACTTCAAAAACTTGGAGTTGAGAAGTACAGAGCAAAACAAATATGGACTTGGATTTATTTTCATGGAGTCAAAAATTTTGACGAAATGAACAATATTTCAAAAAATTTAAGGAAAAAGCTAGCGGAAAATTATAGCATTGCCAGACCTAAGGTTGATACACATTTGATTTCAAAGGATGGAACGCAAAAGTGGCTGCTTGAATTTTCCGATGGCGAAAAGGTTGAGATGGTTTATATACCAGCGGAAGATAGGGGGACACTATGCATTTCTTCGCAAATAGGCTGTGCCATGAACTGTAAATTTTGCAACACGGGTTATCATGGTTTTGTTAGAAATATGACTGTAGAAGAAATAGTTGGGGAGGTTCTTATTGCAAGAGATGAATTGGGCGAATGGAGTAATTTAAACAGCAAAATAGGTGAAGGCAGGCTTATATCAAATATTGTAGTTATGGGTATGGGTGAGCCGCTTGTGAATTATGATAATATAGTCAAGGCTTTAAAAATAATAAATGATCCCGATGGAATAGCTTTTTCAAACAGGCGAATTACACTTTCTACATGCGGGCTTGTGCCGCAAATAAAAAAGCTTGGCGATGATTTAAAAGTCAATCTTGCTATTTCATTGCATGCATCAACAGACGAGATACGAAAGCAAATAATGCCAATAGCTGAAAAATATACTATAAAAGAACTTATGGAAGCATGTAGGGAATATGCAAAAAAGACGAATGACAGACGAATCACGTTTGAATATATAATGATTAAGGATTTAAATGATAGCGAAGAGGATGCTTTAAGACTAATAAAATTAGTCAAAAAATACAAAGTTCCCGCAAAATTCAACCTTATTCCATTCAACCCTTGGAAAGGCTGCATCTTCAAAGAACCATCAGACGAAAAAACAGTAGAAAAGTTTGCAAAGATTCTGACAGATGCAAGATTTCCTGCACCAATCAGGCATTCAAGGGGCGGAGATATTATGGCTGCCTGCGGGCAGTTAAAGAGCAAAGATATAAATATTTAATAAATTATGCTTAGCGTAGATTTAATAGATAATGTTTTTGCATTATCTATTAAAATTAAATAAAGTTCATTTCCTTTTGATTCTTCAATATGCTTAGAATTTTTAACTCTTTCTTTCCAAATTTTTAATGTGTTTAATATGACGATTCCAATATTGCTTTTAGTCTTATCATTTATAAGTTTGTCAAATGTAGCAATATTTTCATATTCCTGTATTCCTAAAACTTCGTTTGGCAAAATACAATCCATCTATTGTTAATATTTTTTTCTTGATTAACAAAAGCCAACAGCAAGTCTTCCTTGTTTTCATCCATATTGTCTTTATTTAGCTCATTTGATGTTTTTGAATCATAGAATTTTTCATTATCATATTTACTATAATTTTCGTTGTTACCTCTAGAATCATCAACATCAAAATCATCGCTGTTATTTTGATAATAGTTTAAGATTACTAAAAATTTCTTTTATATTCATCTTTGTTGATATATATAAAAACAAGACAAAATCAATAAATTAATTTGTATTAATTCAATATAAAATACAATTAAAAATTTTTATTTGAAAAAATAAAAATAATATATAAAATTGTCCTATTAAAATAACTCTTATATTTATGGAAAAAAATGAGCAAACAGTAATTAACTATAATAATGTTTTTTCATCATGTTATAAAAAAGATACTATGGTTTGTTCACATTCAGTAAAAGAACATTCATTAATTTACATAAATTCTGGATTATTAAAATTAAATTACAATAATAAAACCTATACTTTTAAAAAAGGCGACTGCATATTTATAAAAAGAAGTCACGATGTTCAATTAACAAAAATGCCATTAAATAATAATGAACCATTTTCTGGAGTATTTTTTATAATGAATAGAGAGTTTTTATCATCAAAATTCAAAAAATATAAAAATTTAGATTATGAAATTGAAAAAGAGCCAATAGTTCCTATAATTAATCATCCAGTCTTAGCATCTTTTTTTGATATTTTTAATAGTTATCGTGAAACAGGGATACGTCCTGATGATGAAATAATAGAATTAAAAAAATCAGAAGCATTAGACATACTGTTAAAAATAAAACCAACACTAGTAAAAAGTATTTTTGATTTTGCAAAACCATGGAAGATAGATCTGCAAGATTTTATGAATAAAAACTATACTAACGATATGAGTATTGAAGAGTTTGCCCACTACACAGGCAGAAGTCTATCAACATTCAAACGAGACTTTAAAGAAATATTTAATGAGAGTCCGCATGAATGGTTAAAAAATAAAAAACTTGATCAAGCCTATAAATTAATGAAAGAAAACAAGCTTAAAGCTTCAGATGTATATATAGATTTAGGTTTTAAAACATTATCACATTTTTCAGACTCATTTAAAGAAAAATTTGGAATACGACCAAGTTCAATATGAAAAATGTTTATCAATATTAACAATAGTATATAACTTAATTTAAAAAATTTTACATTATCAAATTAAGTTAAAAATGTTTAAATCCAACTATAATTTAAATTGTTCTAAATAAAAAATTAACAAAATAATATGAATGGTTTAATGGCTTATTTTTAAAAATAAGCCATTAATTAAAAAATTATTTTTCGTAATTACTTTTAATTAATTCATTAAGTAATCTCACACCATAACCAGTTGCATACTTTTGTGTTAAAAAGCCCTCTTGGTTAACATAAGCAGTAGCAGCAATATCAAGATGTGCCCATTTAGGATGCTTATTAATAAATCTTTGTAAAAATTGTGCAGCAGTAATAGATCCTCCATCTCTAGTTTTTCCAGTATTTCTTACGTCTGCAAAGTCAGAATCAATCTGTTTGTCATAGAATCCACCAAGTTTTGACAAAGGCATCCTCCAGACACATTCTCCGGTCTTTTTTCCGGCAAGTTCTAATTCATCACATAATTCATCATTATTTGTAAACATACCAGAAAATTTTTCACCCAAAGCAATACATATAGCACCGGTTAAAGTAGCCAAATCAATCATAACTTTTGGCTCATATTTTGTAGCAGTATAATATAGCGCATCAGCTAAAATCATCCTGCCTTCTGCATCTGTATTCATAATTTCAATAGTTTGATTAGACATTGATTTTACAATATCACCAACTTTAATAGCTTTTCCGGAAGGCATATTTTCAACAAGCGCCATAACTCCAACAGCATTTACTTTTGCTTTTCTCATAGCTAAAAGCCTTATTAGAGATAAAACGACGGCTGAACCGGACATATCAGACTTCATACCATCCATTGAATTTCCAGGCTTTAATGATAAGCCGCCACTGTCAAATGTAACGCCCTTTCCAACAAAGGCTAAAGGTTTGTCTTTATTATTTCCGCCATTCCACCTAAGAACAACCATATAGGAATCATTATCGCTGCCCTGCCCTACAGCAAGCAAACTTCCCATACCAAGTTTTTCCATATCCTTTATTTTTAAAACTTCAACTTCAACACCAATTTTAGTCAAATCTTTAGCTATTTTAACAAGACTTTCAGGATATATAACATTTGCTGGTTCATTAATTAAATCTCTACAGAAAAATATATTATCTTTTAGTATTTTAAATTCCTCAAAATTATCTTCCATTTTTTCAACATCTTTTGTAAGAAAAATCACTTCTTCTAGTCTTAAAGACTTAGCCTTTAGTTTTTCACCAGTTAAGTATTTATCAAAAGAATATTCGCCAATAGTAAATCCAAAAATTAAATGTAAATATAACTTTTCAGCTTTTCCATCAAAACCGCTTTCAATATATTCTATGATACCATCATCGGTAATTCTAGAATTAAATAAACAATTTACATTTTTTATTCTATTTGATTTTAAATATTTAAAAGTTTTATATCCAATCTCCTCAGCAATAGCTTCAGTCAATTCATTTTCTTTTCCCAATCCAACTAAAATAACTCTATCAAAAATACCAGGCTTAGATCCAACAATTGCAATTTCCGATGCTTTTCCCTTAAAATCATATTCATAAATAGCTTGTTGAATAGCTGATTTTTCACAATTGCATTCTTCTCCGCTTTTACAAGAAATTCCAATTTTACATATACCAGAATTTTCAAGATACTCTTTAATATATTCTTCAGTTACAAATAAAAGTACAGTACCACTTCTCACTAATTCTATTGTTGTAAAATTTTCAAAAGATAGTTTCATTATTGCCATAATTTATTATTTTATATAAATAATAATAAAATAATATTTTCTAAAAACAACAACATTTTTATTGAATTAGCTAGAAGAACTAATACAATTTTATTATTTTAGTAAAAATAAAAAACCCTATAATTCTATATAGGGTTCATTGTAAATGCTTATTTTGTTATAATTTTAGCAGTTGGAATTTTTTCTGCTTCATTATTATTTTCTCTGCTCTTATTTAAATTATTAACAAAACTGTTATCTGAGCCAGGTGTTGCGGGGGTAATAGGAATATTATTTTTATCAACAATACTTTTAAGGCTCTTTTCAGCAGAAATACCACTAACAGCATCTAACCTTTCTTCATCTTCTTTGGTAAGTATTTCTTCGTTTTTCTCTTGCGATTTAGAAATTTCATTTCTTTTGCATAAATCAGGAATCTTTATATTTTTTAATTTAGACTTATCTATAATTGTGCCGTCCTCTCTGGTTACTTCACCTGTTTGAGGATCTAATTCCCATCTTTCTTTTTTACCATTTAAACTTACATTAAGATATATTTTTATGTCTGGTTCACCAACAACAAGGCAATCAAGCTGTTTTTTTTCTGGATGTTTTTCGTCAATTGGTGAAATCAAAGCCATAGCGCCACTTTTTGCGCCTTTCTCTTTCATTTTGTTTTCTACATAGTTCAATAAAGTAGAATCTTTTTGAGTAAAAGAGTTTATTTTTTGTGGACTGTTTCTATTTTCAATAGCGATTTTAGCAGCTTCATTAGATAAGCTAATAAATTCATTTTTTGTTATTACTGAAGTTTTTTGTAATAATTTATCTTCATTGTCAAAAAATATATAGTCGCCTTTGCTTTTATCTATAGTATTGTCTTCAACAAATTCTATTCCATCAATAACAGCATCTTCATAGTCAATATTTTCTAAATTTTTATCTTTTTTCTCAAATATATTTTTTGCTCCTTTGACTTGAAGTGCTACATTTTTATCTAAACTTTTTGGCATTTGCTGCTGTTTTGCAGTACGTATTCCAAGCTTTTGTTTGTCTGCTTTCTGTTGTAAATTATCATGATCTTTTTTATCTTTTTCATCTTCAACTATTTCTTCAGATTTTTGATTTTTATTTTCAATACTTCTACCTTTAACTCTAGTAACAACTTTAGTATTAATAATCCTTGGTTGTCTAGTTTGGGTGTTTGCTAAAAAGCTATTGAATTTATTTTTTGCTATTTTATCCTTAACTGTTTGATCTTTATTAACTTTTTCACTTTCCTTTTGAATTTCCTTTTCTATTTCATTTTGAATTTTTTTTAATATTGTTAATTCTTCATCTGTTAATCTATTTTGATTGGAATCTTCATTATTCTTTAGTATCTCTAAAAATTCACCTTCACTTGGTATTTTTGTAAAAATTTTAGCGTTGTCATCAAATTCAAATAATTTAGATTTAACTAATTTTTCTCTTAATTTTTCTGTGATAACGATATTTCCCATAGCTATATTTTATTATTTATGCTAAATAAATTATAGTATATATTTAAAATAAGTCAAGTTTTTTATATATTTTTAATATTATTTTAAAAACTCCCCATAAATGGGAGTTTCAATAATTAAGCAGTTATATTAAAACCGCAATCAACATGATGGATTTCGCCAGTAACTGCGCTTGAATAGTCACTTAATAAGTATGCAGCACTTCTACCAACTTCTTCAATTGTACAAGGTCTTTTAAGCGGAGACCTTTCTATTGAACTATTGAATAACCCCCTAAAATCGCTTATTCCAGATGAAGCTAATGTTCTAATTGCACCCGCAGAAATACCATTAACTCTTATTCCTTTTGGACCTAAATCAACAGCCAATTCTCTTATAATAGCTTCAAGCGCAGCTTTGCATACACCCATAACTTTATAATTAGGGACAACTTTTTCCGCGCCATAATAGCTTAAAGATAACACTGAAGCGCCATCATTAAAATGAGGCAAAGCTTCATGCACAAATTTTATAAGCGAATAGGCACTAATATCCATAGCTTCAGCAAAACCCTGTCTCGTTGTAAGATTAAAATCATTATGCAAATTTTCTTTATTTGCAAAAGCAACAGAATGTACTAAAAAGTCTAATTTTATACCTTTTTCACCAATTGTTTTAAATAATGATTCAATTTCTTCATCACTCTGTGCATTACATTTATACAGTTCTGCATCAACCTGTGCCGCTAAAGGCTCAGCCCTTTTTTTCTTTGCCTCTCTATTATATGTTGCTAATAATTTAGCCCCCTCTTCTGCACAAACTTTTGTTATACCCCACCCGATTGATATATCACTGGAAAGTCCTATTATCAAACCACATTTATTTTTTAATAGCAAAATATATTATATATTATTAATAATAGTTAAAATGTACTTTCAACAAATAAAAAGTCAACATAATTATTTAAAGTGAAAACCCCCTAAAATGCGAACTTTTTTTATATATAGATTTTTCTATTTTGGATTTTTTATATATTCTATCTATATTATAATTATTTTGATTTAATCCAACAGACTCATAATATATATGTTTTGCTAAATTATACATTGCATTTTCACGACAAACCGAAACAAGAACTTCAAAAATTTTTGGAGTAGTCTTTTTTTCAAATAAAGCTTTCTCATAAATTCGCAAAAAATCTTCCACATAGTAAAAAGAATACCTTGATTTTTTATACAAAGCTTCTATTGCTCGCTCAAAAATTTCAGGAGTAGTTTTATTAATAGAAACAGCTTTATTATATACTTTTAATGCTTCATCATATCTTTGTTGAAAATTATTTAGTCCTATCATGTGTTCAAATAAGTGACTATCATATACTTTTAATTCTAATGATTTTTTATATACTTTTGACAATTCTTCAAATTCTTCGCTTTCAACATAAGACTTTACGGCTCTTCTTAAGGTTTTTGAAGTCAATTTACCATTTTTTATAGCTGTATTATATCTACGAATATTAAGTTCATTTACAATATTCTTCTTGGCTATTTCACGTAATGTGTTAATATTATTATTTATTTCATTAAGACTCAACACTTTATTATAAACATTTAAAGCTTCCTTATTATTTTTAGCCCTTATAAATCCTTTCATTGCTAATTCGTAGATATCACTATTTGTTTTTTTTACAGCTATTGCTTTATTATAAATATTTACAAATTTATCATATTTATTTTTCTTTATACAATGTTTCATGGCGATAGTAAAAATATATTCATCAAAAATATGCAATTCAATAGCCCTATCATAAATATTTAAAACTTCATCATCATTGTTACATTTTTCATAGAAAAATTTTATACTTTCAATAAAAAAATTCTTTGATTTAACTTTATTGTCTAATCCTATTTTATAGGTATTTTGAGCCTCTTTGATGTTATTAAGTTTACTAAAAATGCTTATTCCACTAGTTAAAATAGCAGAATCAATCTTGCCATTTTTAAAAGCATAATTATATATAGCTGCAGCTTTATTGAATTTATTCAAAAAAATACATGATGAAATTGCCATATAAAAAACTTTGCAGTCAAAACTATATTCAAGTAAATTTTTATTATAAAGTTCTAATACTTCTTCATATTTTTTTAATTCATACAAATTATTCATTTCATTATAAATACTTATAACGGATCCCATAAATAAAATTTTTAATTAATAACTTTACAATATTATAGCATTTTTTAGACAAAGGTCAATAAAAAAATGCTAAATAATTTTTTCTATATTTGATATATCCACAAATATTTAAAATAATAAATAATTAAATTTCCAAAAGTTTTGAAGTTATATCATTTGACTTTATCAATTCTTCTACTTCTTCTATTTTTAGTATATTGCCTTGATTAAAAGGCCCAACTGATAATCGTCTTAAATAACTTATATATCCAACAGTATTTAAGGCTCTAGATAAATCAACCGCAAGACTTCTAATAT
>CALXXG010000053.1 GCA_944392625.1 uncultured Rickettsiales bacterium | reverse complement strand
ACCTTTTTAGTTATAACGCGGCTTCTGGCCGTCCCATCTTTAGTAAGAAAAATTGACAAATATTTTTCAAAATTATCCTTAAAGCCATTATTTTTCAAATATTCAACAGCATTGGCAAAATCTACATCACTCTTCGCGCCAATAACTTTTATATCTTCTAGCAAATTATTATCAAGGATTGATAAATCAATGCTATTTAAATAATCATTTTCCAAACTTTCAACCGTTTGATATTTAGCTACGCCGAATATTTTTCTTATTTCATCCAAAACTCCAGAAACCGTAAAAAACCTGCTTTTCATATAAAGCAAATTATCCTTTTGCCCTATCATTTGCTTCAGAATTTCCAAAAAATCATCCTCGTTTTTATAGGTAAAAATATACTTTATCGCATTTATTATATCTTCATCCTCAACCTTAAGCAACTCTTCTTTTGCTTGCAAAAGTATTTCCATAGACGTAATTTCATCAGCAATTTTAAAGTTAGGTATTATATTTGCCTCTAACGGAAATCTCTTTATAATCTGCTGGCAAAATGAATGAATAGTCAATATCTTAAAATCATTGCTATAATCCAATATTTTAGCAAACAAACTTCTAGCAATTTTAACTTTTTCTTCTATATTTGTCGCCCTGCCCTCTTCCAAATCAATTATTTCTTTCTCTAATCTATCATCATCAAGCATCGTCCATTCTGCAAGTTTAGAATTAATCCTATTCCTCATCTCTGCAGCACCCGTATTTGTAAATGTAATGCACAAAATTTTAGACGGCTGCACGCCGGACAGAAACATTCTTAACAATCTTTTAGTAAGAACCGTAGTTTTTCCAGATCCTGCAGACGCACTTGTCCACACAGAATTATTAGGGTTTGACGCAATACCTTGCTTTTTTTCTACTTCTTCCAGCATATCAAAATTTTATCAATTCTAGAGAATAATAAAACAAAAATTTTAATTTGTAAGTATTTTTATAAAAAATCTCATATTAATAAAAAATAAATTGCAAATTTAATTTATAAACATTATATCTAAATTATATAAATAACTTATTTCCAATATGAAAAATAAAAACGAAAACATTGAATTTCAAAAACTTCTAATTGAAACCAAAGAATTACAATTAGATGAAATCAAGCAAGACGAACAAAGCAGAGAAAAAGATGTAAAAACAGAATTTTACAATCAAAAAGAACAATTTAGTAAAAAAATACAAAAATTAACAAACTATAATAGGCTTTCACTCCCAAAAGATAAAAAAGATTTAATAAATGACTTAGCAAAAAAAATAATATGTGGCGGAAATAACCCAACAAAAGATCAAGAAAAACAAATTAAAAAATTATCAAGTGATGTACAAAAAATTTTAAAGCAGTCTAACACAATATTAGAGCATTCTAAATCTGATGATGGTAATAATTTTGAGTCAATATATGATAAAATAATAGAAAAAGCAAATGCACCAGTTGGCAAAAAAACATCTGGAGTTGTTATAACGAATGATATAAAAAAACTTCTTAAATCATTTGCGGACAAGCAACTTGAAGAATATGAAAGCGCATTAAAGGAATACAATAATAGTTTAGATATATTACAAGCACAATATACTGAAGTTCTAAAGCAGAAAAAAGAACGTGCTATATATGAAAATAATATAATAGAACAACAAATAGACAATATAAGAAATATTGCAAATGGTGCTTATGATGAAGATTTATCATTAAACGATCTCATTTCAGAAGATTCAAAAGATTCAAAATATTCACAAGATTTAAAATTAGAAGATTTATATCAAAATGATGAATTAATTCCAGTTTCTAAAAACAACTCAGAACTTATTGACCCTAATAAAACTTACACAAATTTAAATGATCTTTTAAAAGATGACTTTGATACAATTATAAAATCTGTTGATAATAAAATAACACCTTCTACCGAAGATATAACACAAATAGATTTTGAAAAAGCACAAAAAACTCATTTAGATAAAGAAAAACAAAAAAGAAACAATAAGCAATATAAAGATGTAAACAGCTTAATTTAATTGTTTCTTATGTTACTTTAAAATGGTACAAATTAGTACCATTTTATTTTATATTTTGTATTTTAAGTTTGCTTTTTTAATTTTTAAATAGTAATATAATAGTACAAAATAATAATTTAATGAAATGTCTTTAACTTGTGGTATAGTAGGTTTGCCTAATGTAGGAAAATCAACATTATTTAACGCTTTGACACAAACAGCAAAGGCTGAAGCTGCCAATTATCCGTTTTGTACGATAGAACCAAATATTGGTAGGGTTTGTGTAAATGATGAAAGATTAGAAAAATTAGCAAAAATAGCAAAATCAAAACAAATAGTTCCAACTCAAATAGAATTTTGTGATATAGCTGGTCTTGTACGTGGTGCAAGCAAAGGTGAAGGTTTAGGAAATCAATTTTTATCACATATTAGAGAAGTTGATTGCATAGTTAACGTAGTTAGATGTTTTGAAGATGAAAACATTACCCATGTTGAAAACACTATTGATCCAATTAGAGATTTAGAATTAATTGAAACGGAATTGATTTTAGCAGACTTGGAAAGTCTTGAAAAAAGATTGCCAAATCTTGAAAAAAAAGCTAAAAATGGTGATAAAGAATTAAAAGAACAGGTTGATTTAATCAAAAAAATACTGCCAATTTTACAGGAAGGCAAACCTGCTAGAGAATATAAACCATCAAAAGATGAAGAAAAACAGTATAAAATGCTGCAATTATTAACGTCAAAACCTGAATTTTTTGTCTGCAATGTTGGAGAAGAAGATATTTTAACTGGCAATAAATATACAAAAGCTGTTGAAGAATATGCAAAAAAAAGAGGCAGCATAGCCACAGTTATTTCTGCAAAAGTTGAATCAGAAATAGCAGTATTGGAAAGCCCTGAAGAAAAAAAAGAATTTTTAGAGGCTTTAGGTTTAAAAGAGACTGGCTTGGATAAAATCATAAAAATAGCCTATGACTTCTTGGGATTGCTTACATTCTTTACAGCTGGAGAGATGGAAACAAAAGCTTGGACTGTTAAAAAAGGAAGTTTAGCCCCTCAGTGTGCTGGCGTTATACATACAGATTTTGAAAAAGGATTTATTAGAGCAGAAACTATTGCATATAAAGATTATATAGAGTATAATGGAGAAGAAGGGTGCAAAAATGCTGGAAAATTGAGAATTGAAGGAAAAGATTATGTAGCTCAAGATGGTGATATTTTCCATTTTAGATTTAATGTTTAATAAAGTTAGTAAATACTATGGCACAATTATTTGAATTAATAGCAAACATATTTCTACTATTTGCAAGAATGTTTATCGCAAGTATTGAACATATTGTTGAAGTTTTTAAACATCTTTTTTAATTATTTATTTTTACAATATGCTTGATTTAAATTATATATTTTATATAATAATTTTATTAAGAATAATTAATTGCAAATATTATGAACGGAAATTACAATATGAATCCATTGTTATATAATGTTAATATGCAGTTGGGTGTTGATAATTTTGACGCAATTGTAGAATCGTCACAATCAAAATATGATCTAATTAATATTTTAAGCATGATGGATAATAAGGTTCATACAAATCCAGCCTATGTATTGCCAACCACAACAAATGTAATAAACTATATATTGTTAGCTTCATTGGATAAAGCAAATAGAATACTTATAAATGATACTGATCTCATAGATTTTTATCAACAAGTAATGATGCTCAATAGAAATAAGCTCGGCTACATAAGCAAAGAAGTATTTCAAAAGGTTTATGAGATTTCAAACCAAAGAAATTCACAAGAAATTTTTAATAATTTAGATAGCAACCCAGCATTTCAAAACTTTTTAAAAACAAACATCAAAAAACAAAATAATTTCTTTACGCCGCAACCAGTGCAAAGAATTCAACCAAAATCACAAATTTATCAAATGCCACAATTGCCGCAATTTGATCAAAATTATGAAAATTTTATGAATAATGAACAAATGCAAAGTATTCAAGAAGCTCCAATAATATTAGATTTATCAACAACACAACCAGCACAGCAATATAACAGCCAGCAATATTATACACAAAATTATATGCCACAATATAATTCTCAACAAATGCAATACAATACACAAGGCTACTGTCAGAATAACAATTTTCAATCAATGGTAAATTCACAAAAACAAAATCATAACAACCAAGATATGCCGGATGTAATAATTCTATAAATTATTAAAAAAGCAAAAACGACTCAAAATTTTAATAATAATATTATATATACTTGATACTATAGCAATATTATCGTATTGACAATTATTTAAAATAAAAAATTCAAATATTTTAATGAATTTTAGAAGACACATGTAATAATTAAATACTAATATTTTAATCATTTTTTAGATAATAATATAATGTGAATATTTTTATTATAAAGAGTTTTTATATAAAAATAGTTGAATTTGTTTTAAAAAAGAGGTATAATATCAAATATATTAAAAAAACAACTTAAAAAATGGAAAATGAAATATATCTACAGCCCCAGTTCCTAGAGATAAGTTAATTCAAATGATGGCTGGAATAATAGATGGCAAAAAACAAAAATATCAAGCTGAGTTATCAAAACAACAGACAAGAAATAATACAATCCAAGTTTAAAATAGTATAAGTCAAAGAACTCAAAACAACGCAAGTCAGGTTCAAGATAATACAAAGCAAATTCAAAATGATATAAATCAAGTTCAAAATGAAAATATACCAATAATTTCAATAACTCGTTCTATACCTATGATTTCGGTATCTGGAACTAAAAATCAAAATATACCAATAATATCAGCAGTTAGAACTAAAACGATAAAAAAGATAACAACGGAAAATTCAAAACAACAATGCAAAGTATTATATATAGACATTAAAGTAGAGACGCCATTAGTTTCTAAATATCAAAATGTAGATCAAAATAAAAATATATTAGCAGTTTCAACAGCTAAGGAAAAACAATCTTGCGCAATAGCAAAAACAAAATATCAGGACTTGCTGTCAAAGTCAAATACGATTGATATGATTAAAATTTCAACAATTAGAAATCATTATCAAAATAGAGTTTTTATCCAAAACAAAAATACTTCACCAGCTTTAGAAGATCAAACTTCAAGGGTTGACAAAGTAATTGAAAGAATGAAACTTTTACAACTAAAAAGCAATGTACCGTCATCAGAAATAAGTGTAGGTACTCAAACAGAAAGCTTTTATCATAGATAAACCAAAATAAATTAAATGATTCTATATTTTTATATAATAAAAAGGTTCTTTTTTAATTAAAGAACCTTTTTAGAAAATATAAAAATAAAAAACTACATTTTATCAGCTATCTCGTCAGCTACTTCAAAATTACTATATACATTTTGAACGTCATCGTTGTCATCAAGCATATCAATAAGTTTTTGTATTTTTTGTGCTTTTTCTAGATCATCAATAACAACCGGATCTTTTGCAAGCCATGTTAAGCTAGCTTCTTTAG
>CALXXG010000052.1 GCA_944392625.1 uncultured Rickettsiales bacterium | reverse complement strand
ACAATACAATTTCAAATTATGTAGATGCACTTATAGATAGCTATTTAATATTTAAAGCTAATAGATATGACATAAAAGGAAAAGAATATTTAAAAACACAAGAAAAATATTATGCAGTAGATATAGGGCTTAGATATTATATGTTGGGTCAAGGTTCTGGTAGAGATATGGGACATATATTAGAAAATGTTGTGTATCTAGAATTATTAAGAAGAGGATATGAAGTATATATAGGAAAATATGACGAATTAGAAGTCGATTTTGTTGCTAAAAAGCCTGAAAATACAGTTTATTACCAAGTTGCATTGACAACTAGATCAGAGAGGGAAGAAGAAAATAAAATTTTAGATAGAGAACTAACACCTTTAAAGAAAATCAATGATAATTATCCTAAATATATTTTGACATTAGATGATGATTTAGATGCTGATTTTGATGGAATAAAGAAAATAAATGTGTTAGATTGGTTACTTGAGAAGAAAGATTAATTTGAATAAACTAAAGAGAAGCAAAATAATATGTAAAAAAATAAAATTACAAAATTATTTTGCTTTTTTGATAATAAGTAATCTATTTTAACTTTTTTTACAATACTAGTGATAATTATTAATGGGGGAATTTAAATGGGTAAATTAGAGAATCAAAACGTACTAGAAATAATTTGTAATGATGATGATGAAACATTAAAACGAAAATTAAAAGAACTTTTAGTAACTATATGTTATGGTAAAGAACAGGAAGAGTTAGAAATTATTACATTCGATGAAACTATAGAAGAACTGAATAAAAGAATAGAAAGAAAGACTGAAGAACAAAAAGCTGGAATGATTGGAGAATTGTTGTTTCACTTAAAAAGTTTTGAAGAACTTAAGAATTACAGTCATATATCTATATATTTAAATAGAGAAGAAAGAAGTGTGAAAAAAGGATTTGATGTATTGCTATTTGATGGAGAAAAAATATGGTATACAGAAGTAAAATCGAGAGAAAATGCTCAAAATGAAAATATTACAGATTCGCACATATCTAAAATACAAGAGGCAATTACAGATGTAAAAAGTAAATTTTCTAGTAATAATAAAAATTATTGGTTAACTGCTAAAAGTAATATCGCCAATGTAGAAGAAAAAGAATTAAAAAAACAGATTGCTGATATTCTTACTAAAGAAATTGATGTGCAAATTGAAAAAAATGCCATAGGAGTATCTACAGTCTTCAAAAAAAACATAGATAATATTAATAAAGAAAAGATTAAAGAGATATTAAACAATGAAAAAAATAACTTTAAAAATATAGCAGCAATATGTATTTCTCACAAAGACTATAAAAAAATAGTAAAAATATTGAAGGAGTTGGAGTTAAAGAATGGAACTAAGCTTTAATAGCATATATAAAATTATGAAAAATAAAGAGATAAGCGATGCTTATATAGGATTATTAAAAGATAATATTAATGATGTACCTATGGAAAAAATTATCAAGCTTTTATCTTTGGCAGCACTTTTGATAGATAGAGAAGAATTGGAATACCAAAAATTAGCATATTATATTATTTTAAAATATTCAATCCTTACATCTGATTATAGTCCGTTATATGAAATATCATATAAATTATTTAATATACCAATTATTGAATTATTAGATAGAATGAATCATATTGAAAATGAAGAGTCGTTAATTGAAGATATTTTTGATATTCTTAAGGAAAACTTTAAAGAAAATAATAATTATTATACTGGAAAACAAAAAAGGTTAAAATATGATTTTTTTAAAGAAGATAATGAAACAGCAGTGGTGGCTCCAACATCCTTTGGAAAAACGGAATTAATTAAAGAATATATATTAAAAAACTATTTAGATAAAAATATATGTGTCATATTGCCATCAAAAGCTATGATTAACCAATTAAGACTTGATATTTTAGAAATGTTTAAAGATAGACAAGAAAAACCTAAAATAATAACACATTATGATATAAATATTAATAAGGATAAAAGAAATATTTTTGTTTTTACGCAAGAAAGATTATTCAAATTTATATATGATAAGAAGATTGATATTACAATTGATACATTGCTTATAGATGAAGCACATAATTTGTTTGAAAAAGATAGTAGAAATAAATTGTTAGCAAGACTTATTATTTTGCTTAAAAATAGAAATAAAGATATAATTATTAAATATTTTAGTCCTGTAATAGAAGATTATACAAATATAGACTTTAAATATTTAAAGCAAAAATATGTTATAAGTAAAGCACTAATAATTAAACCGGTTATAAAAGTTGAAGAAATATCATATATAACATTTATTGATAAAGAAAAAAGAATATATGATCAATTTTTTAATCAGTTTATTCCAACAACTACTACATACTCAAATGAATATGATTATCTCTTAAAAGAGGGAAAAAATAAAAACATTGTATATTTAAATAAACCACGTGAATGTGTGGAAAAAGCATTTGAATTAGCTGAATATCAAAAAGAAAAAAAATCTCTGGATAACATCTCAAATGAATTAAAGAAATTTATACATAAAGACTATGATCTGGCTAAATTGGTAAAGAAAGGGATTATATATCATAATGGTATAGTGCCTGAAAATGTTAGACTGTATTTAGAGGATATTATTAGAAAGGATTTTAATAATAATATTAAGTATGTATTTGCAACATCAACATTGCTAGAAGGAGTAAATATGCCTTTTGATAATATGTTTATTATGGATATATACAAAGGAAATGGAAACATGAGTTTTCAAGATTTAAAAAATTTAATAGGAAGAGTAAATAGATATAGCATGATATTTAATAAAAATAATATAGATATAAGAAAATTGCTGCCAAAAATACATTTTATAAAAACAAAAGATAAAGAAAGAAATAATTTCGAAGATTTTATAAAAAATAATTTGAAAATAGATTCTAGAAGTAAAAAAAGAAAAGATATATTAGAAAATCCATTATTATCTAAAGTTTTAGATGAAGATAAAAACGAGAAGTTTATTATTAAAAATTTAGAAAATGAGATAAAGAATAATGAAGAAATTAATACCGAAATAGGAAGATATTGTCTGGAAAATAATGTAACAGATTTTGAAATTAAAAGGAATGAAGATATTATGCAAAATAAGCTGGAAAATATCAGAAATAGTGGAATTCAGTACAATATAATGGAGATGGTATATAAATTGTTTATAGAAGATATAGAATTTATAGAAAATGACTTTGAGTTACTAAGATTAAAAAATGAAAAAGCTAGAGCATTTTATAATATGTTTGTAAATTGGAAAAGAAGTAATTTAACGTACAACGAGATGATAAACAATATGATGAAATATTGGAATGATACTAAACTAAACTATTTGTATATTGGGAGTAAATGGGGAGAATGCAAAAGGTTAGATACTGATAGAATACCAAATTATGTGAGACTTATAACAAAAACAAATAGCCAAAAAGTAAATTATGCAATAAAAAAAATTAAGATAGAAAACGATTTTATAGATTATAAATTAATGAAATATATAGAAATACTATTTAAAGTTCAATTAATTGACAAAGACGTATTCAATGAAATAAAATATGGTACATCAAATGATGTGCAAATATATTTACAGAAAGAAGGATTAAGTCAAGAATTATCAAAGAAAATAGTGAATGAATATCAAAAGTATATAATTATGGATAAAGATGGAGGTTTTCATATAGATGAATCAATATTACAAGAATTTAATGAAAATGAAATATTAAGAACTGAACTTGAATATTTTTTATAAAAATAAAGAAGGCGAGAATATTGACCTCGCCTTTAACTATTTGTCAATACACCCAATAATTATTTCAACTCCATCACAAAAACCATTTCTATAATACTTCTCATTCCAATAGCAGATATAATCCATAAAATTCTTGTCAAGTCTATCTAATTGACTTTTCACATATTTTTGATTTTGCTTAGGAACAATCTTTAAAATATTTTCACAAATCTCATCAAAATAAACAAGATGTTTTTTATCTTCTTTAGTAAGTATGCCTAAAACCATATCCTCTCTAAAACTTAACCAATCTCTTAAAATATCATCATTAACTTCTCTAAAATTATTCATTAATATTAACCTCCGTTTTTATAAATTTTAAAATTCTACACATCAAAACACTAAAACACTTTCAATAACAAACTAAAAAATATATTGAAATTTCATATGTTTGATGCCTCAAAAAATTGGGGACAAATTGGGGACAATCATTGCAAAAAAGTACATTTTTTAACGATTTTCATAATCTCACTAATTTGCTATAACCCTATTAAAACCAATAAAAACTCAAGTTAACAAAATTCTTCAAAAATTACAATTAAATTCTCATAACCCGAAGGTCGTAAGTTCGAGTCTTACCCCCGCAACCACTGAAATGCCTCTGTTAAAGCAATTTACAGAGGATTTTTTATTACTTGGAAAAATCCATTTAAGACCATTAAAAACCGTTAAAAAGCATTAAAATTTATTTCATAAAGGGTAAATAAAGGGTATAAAATAATGTAAT
>CALXXG010000051.1 GCA_944392625.1 uncultured Rickettsiales bacterium | reverse complement strand
CTTCATTTTTAAGTTGTTTATCATTTATTTGTATTCTTTCACTGTCTACATTTTCTATTTTATATTGATGTAACTTTTTCACTTTTTCTTCTATATATTCCTTTTGTAAAAAATTATATTTTTGTTCAAGTTCTTCATATCTTTTTTCTCTAGCTTTTTGAAAAGGTAATAATTTCCTAAAAAATCTTAAAAATTTACTATTTCTGATCAATTTTCTACTATTTTCATAATCAATTAATTCTTGTGTATCTGATGAAATAGTACTCCCTATAACTATTTCATTGTCTATATCATCTTGTAGTTTTGTTCTGCTAGTTTGGTTTAATCTTTCAATACTATCATAAAACCTTCTCATATGTATATTAAGTTCTACTTTATTATCTTTACTTTCTATTCCTTTTTTCATTTTATAAAACATTTCACAGCAGTTATAATTATGTGCATAAAATATTAGTACTCGCAGTTCTGCATCCTCAAACAATTTTTTATCTCCAGAATGTCTTGCACTAGATATTATTGTAATGTTTTCCATGTCTTGTAATTGACTTAACATACTCTTAATAAATGGCAATGAATTTGTATCTATGATTATTCCTAAATATGGTCTATTATACCAATCTTCATGGCCACCACATGATGCAAATGTAGTTATATTGTTTTTTCCGCAAGAACAAAGCAAGTCATATAAATATTTATTTCCTTCACACCAACGTAAGTAATTTTGATTTTCCTTTTCTATTGATATTGGCATATTTTCCATTTTACCACCTTTATTTAATTTAGTTTGTAAAATTTATAACTCTATCATATAAATTTATTTTTTTATATGTATTAATTTTTTCGTATTCTTATTTCCAATTATTATTAAACATGTTTTTCAAATACTTGCTATTAAATGTATTATCTAAAAATCTCTCATAGCTATTATTTGGTGGAATTCCTTTATCGGCATTGTGGGCTCTAATAACAGCACTAATAGTAAAAATAATATCCAGCAATAGAAATATCGTTAGGCAAATTATAAGAATTTTATATATTTTTGGATTAATTTTATTAAGTATCTTATCAAATTGTGGATATAAAATTTTTATCCATAAAATTCCTAGGAAGCCCCAGAATATAGAGAATAGTAAACAAATACGTCCATTTATATTTAGAAAATTATCAGAATAATCCCATGCTGTAAATCCTAACACTAATTCCATTCCCCAACTCATAATATATTCTATGATAGAGCCACCAATAAAGCTTAATATAAATATTTTTAGATAAGATTCATCTTTAAATTTATATAATAGCAATGTAAGAGCAACTCCACAAATTCCATATGCAAAATTAAATGGTCCAATTACTACAGCTGAATGATTTATAAATATACCTTTTGTTACCAATGACCAAATTAATTCAATAAAATATCCACAGATACTAGATATTATAAAAATATACATTAATTTATAAAATTTCTTCATTTTCTTCTCCTAATTATTAATTAATTATAGGAGAAGTGCTTATTAAAGCCCCCTCCTATATTGCTTTTGCCAGAATTATTAGCTGAACTGCGGGCAGTCTTAAATATCAATTACAACTAATGGCACTGTGTTGAAAACTATATAATTGTTTTTGTAGCTGTAAGTTTCTACATCAGATGCAGGAATGTTAACTCCAATTTTGCTTGAACCTCCAATACGCCTTATTTTACCATTTTGCCATTTTACTAATCTATACCAATTAGCAGTATCAGGCCTATTGCATATATCTTTCCACGTGTGTCCATTGGCAATTCTTTGTGCCCACTCTAATGCTTGTTCTACCCAATTTGCCATGTGTCCACCTAAAGTATCTGCAATTTCTGCAATTTCTTTAACAGTTTTTACTTTCCATGTTTTTTCTGGCATTGTAGTTACAAATGGTTTGCCATATTTTTCTGGGTTGCTATCTACTAATAACAATGCTTGCACAATAATTTGCCGAGTTGTTTCTTGCTGTTCATCACTCCTCTTGTCTGTAAAGAGATTGTGGTCAATATTTTTAGGTGTTACTTTGAAGTATCTACCTTCTGCTGGAGTTGATACAAATTGAGTTATTGCACTCCTTCTTTTTAAAGTTGCAATTCTTGTATTTTGTTTCCTTGATGCAACCTTTTTCTGCCCATCTACTGGCAAAGCTGTCTTCATGCCTGATTTCCTCCGGTTATTAAAAATTTAGAGCAAATCGCCCATTAATAGTATTGTAGCATAATTCTACAAAATTTTCAAATTAGTTGCATATATTAGGTCTCTATTAATAGTCTTGACAACAAATTTGACACACTAAACTATTAAAAATGTTTAAAATATTTAATAAATTTTTATTAAAACAAAACCGCTATATCTATTGATATAACGGTTTTTGCTTGGTGAACCAGAGACGACTCGAACGTCCGACCCACGGCTTAGAAGGCCGTTGCTCTATCCAGCTGAGCTACTGGTCCATTTTGAACATATAAAATAATACCATATTTTTATAAAATAGTCAATATTTTTATTGAAATTAGTTGAATTTTTTTGCTTTTTTTGGTATACTATTAGTTGCATTATTTATTTATGAGAAAGGATTGATGATTTTTCATGGGAAAGCATAATAAAACTAAAGAAGACGATAAATACA
>CALXXG010000050.1 GCA_944392625.1 uncultured Rickettsiales bacterium | reverse complement strand
TTATGTTAAATAAATTTACATTATTTCTGTTACTGTTCGTAATATGGTGTCTATCATTGTTTTTTAGCGGAACATTCAATATTTTTTTAATGCTATTTGGCCTATTTATAAGTATTGTTATAACAGTATTTGTCTTCAGATTGACAATTGTAAATACAACAACAGCTTTTTTATTCTTGCAGTTTGGCTTCTACAGATACATATTTGATAAATTTAACAGCAGCGCAGTAAATATTTTTAAAATATGCCTGCAATTTTTAAATCCTAAAACAAAATTTATTTCAATTCTAGACTATGTATTTCTTAATAAAGATTCAGATGCAGAATCATCATTAACCGCCAATCTATTGACATTTCTGCCGGGTACCATTGGCGTTTTAATGAAAAAAAGATATTTAATAGTCCACTCATTGGATAAGGATTATTTTTCCCTATCGGAAATGTATAACATAACCAATGAGGTTGGAAGAATTGACGATGACAGTTTAATATAAATAACCATAATTAAAAAATGCTTTTGATTTCTTTTTGTTTATTTTTATGTATTTCAATTATGAGTATGATACAGCTTTGTTTTATAACAGAGTTCTTTGATAAAATAATAACATTTTTTTACTTTACAGTTAACTTCATTGCATTTTTACTTGTTTATTTTGTTTATTCAAATAAATTCGGCTATATTATTCAAATGGTTTTCCCATTAATAATACTGAATATGTCTGTAATATTATTATTTATAAAAACTAAATTGGAAAGCAAAAAATGACAGTTTCAAATTGGATATTATTTATTTTTTCATGGCTATTTTTCGCAGCAGGATTTTTTGTAGTATTTTCCTGTTTTGTTGGTTTATTTAGATTTAAAGACTTTTTTATAAGAGTTCATGCTATAAAATTATCAAGTATTTACGGGTTGTCATTTATTCTGCTTGGGGCCGGCTTTAATAGCGGTGAACTTTTAATTTTTATACAATTAGTATTAGTAATAATATTAAATACACTAATTACAATTCTAGTCGTCCATTCAGTATGCAGAATAGCATTTAGCAATAACATACAACATGCCGGAATATCACGAAGAAAATACAACGAAATAGTTGCAGAAAAAGAAAGAAAAGAAATGGAAGACAGGATAAAGGAAAGAATGAGGCAGCAAAGAGAAAAGATGAAGCAAAATTTAAGCAATATTAATAAAAAATAGACCAAATGATATTGGGAGTAGGTATAGATTTATTAAATTTTAATAGGGTTGAAAAATTATATTTAGCCCATCCGGATAGATTTATAAAAAGAATTTTATCCGATGAAGAGTTAAAAGAATTTAAAGTTTCAAAAAAACCTATAAATTTTTTAGCAAAAAAATTTTGTGCGAAGGAGGCTTTTTCAAAAGCCATTGGTACTGGAATAGGGCGGGGCATTAATTTTTCAGATATCACCATTAAAAATGATATATTGGGAAAGCCAATAGTCAATCTATCCAGCAAGGGCTGTGAAGCATTAGAAAATCTTTTTAAAATCAATCTTAACAATATAAAATGCGATATATCAATAACCGACGAAGATCCCTATATAAATTGTATTGTTATAATAAGCAAAATTTAATTATTTTTTTCTCCAAATATAGAATCGCCCAAACTTTGAAGTGTAGACTTCAACTCAGGATTCTCAATATCTTTTAGCAGATTTTTAATAGTAATTTTATCCTCATCCTTTACAGTTAAGGATTTTTTATTATATTGTTTAATTATTTTAGGTTCCTGTTTAATTTTAATATCTCCTATCAGGTGATAGCCAAATAGCGCATTAATTTTTTCTATTATAAAGAGTTTATTATTTTCTATATAAAAAGATATGACATTATTAAAACACTTTACATAAAGATTTCCATCATTTTTTTTATTTTTTTGAAAAAATACTTTATCCGCCTCACAAAAATCATAGTATTTTTCACCAACTATAGAACCCCAGTTTCTCCTTATAATTATTATAACTGGAGAATAATTTTTTAAAATAGGCTTTATAATATCCCTTACTATAAAATTTATCTCTTTCATTATCTTACAAAGAAATAGGTAAATAAAATATTTTTTATAAATATCATTCCTAAAATAGCTATAATTGGAGAAATATCAATGCCTCCTAAATCCGGCAAATACTTTCTAATTCTATCCAGTAGAGGATCAACCAACTTAGCGCAGGCATAGCTAATCTTAGAAACATATCTATTGCGAGCGTTTAAGATACCAAAATTAACAAGCCATCCAATAACGCAATAAATTACAATAACAATATTATACAAATATATTATTTGAGATATTAATATTATAAATGGATTTAAATTCATTTCTTCACATCAAAAATTTTTACTACTGCAAAAATACAACAAAAAATATTGAATTTCAATAAAATATTTAGAGGTCAAAAAGTCCAAATTACATTAAATAAGCAAATATATTAATAATTTCAGAGTATTTTATAATAATAATATAATTAAAATCTATTTTTAAAGTTTTTCTTGCAAATCCTATAAGAGTGTCGTATAATTAAAAAATGTTCAATTTTTTTATTATATATGGAAAATAATTTTCAAGAAAATTTTGAAGCAGTTAATGATAAAAAATTACCTAAAGTTCAATCTAATTACGAGGAAATGACAGAATCTGAGGGCTACAATAATATAATGGAAAATGAAAACTATATGGAACTTAGAAGATTCATTGTTGAAAACGCTCCGGAAAATCATTTCAAAGAAGGTGATAAGGTAAGAAGCAAGGTTATTGGATCTGGCGGCCGTGCCATAGTATTTAAAGCCCATTCAACAAGCGATACTAAAAAACATGTAGTTTTAAAAGCCAATAAAGTTTCATGCAACTACAAAGATATACAAGGTGAAGAATTGTATGCCAATTCCAATATTGATAATCCAAACCTAGCAAAAGTATATAAATGCGATATGGACTCAAGAAAAGTACTTATGCAATATTATCCAGGAGAAGATCTTTCAAAAATATTATCAAATGAACAAGATTTCAACAAGCATGATTTACTAATAGCAAATCTTTTAAACGCTTTGAAATCATTACATGAGAATAAACTTATTCATGACGATATAAAACCAGAAAATATTATTTTAACACACGAAAATAATAATGAACGCTTTGTAGTCTGCGACTTCGGATCAATAAGAAAAATATCTCCAAAATATAGTTTAAGGTTTGACAAAGGCAGTCTACTCTATGAACCACCAGAAGCCATAAATAGAACACTGTTCTATAGATATTCAAACGCCAATCCAAAAACAGATATTTGGTCTGCCGGCATAGTATTCTATATGGCGTTTACAGGCTATAAAAATTATTGCGAAGATTTCTTTGTAAACATATTAAGAGTGCTTAGCAATGATACAGAAGGAGAAAAATTTGAATATTTGCAGGAAGAGATTAACAAAAGAATAGACAACATAGATCCAAAATATGATAAATACAAAGATTTATTAAAGAATATGCTGAAGATTAAACAAGAAGAAAGATATACAATTGATCAATGTTTAGAAAATTTACAAAAACAAAATAATGAAAAAAGTTTTAAAAATCAATTAAGCAGATCTTCTTCTAATAAAACAGTATCAAGCTCATTATACCACTATTGCTAAGGTCTATACTTTAGCACCACCAGCTTAGCTGGTGGGTTACTGTTTGTATTATTTATCTATACTAATTTTATAGCATTGATTTTTTTATTATTATCAATACCATCATTTTCAAAAGATTGATTGCTAAGTTTTAATTTTTTACCTAAATCAACCGCTAATTTTATTAACATTCCAACTTATAAATTTAGATAAAAAATGTAGTTTTATTTTTATATTAACTAATTGTTTATCAATAATATCTCTATTACAATTAAATATAAAAGTTTTATTGAAACTTAATTTTTAATTTTCAATTTCTCTCGGTTGGCACTTCGTGGGACGACAGGCTAAAATGATTCGGCAAGCCGATCATTTTCCCACTTCGTGCTTCAATTTTCAATTTCTATATGATTCTCTGCCGAAGGCTAATTTTCAATTTTCAATTTTCAATTTTCAATTTCTTTCAGTTGGCACTTCGCCGAACAATAAACTACTGAAACATGTTTGCTTGAATTTACTAGTTTATTATTCGCTTTATACCGCTGCTTTTTATGGTTGCTAACTATGTATTAAATTATAAAACTGCTAATAATATTATGCTTTTTGTTATTCTTGCTATTTATTTGCTGTTTATGGGTTGAATTTGTTCAATGCTGCCTATCATATAAAATACCTGTTCTGGATACTCGTCAAAATCACCATTCATTATTTTATTGCAGCCCTCTATTGTTTTTTCTATTGGAACAAATACGCCCTGCATGTTTGTAAATTGGGTTGTGGTAAAGAATGGCTGTGTTAAAAATCTTTCAAGCTTTCTAGCTCTTGATACTGTTCTTCTGTCCTTTGTTGAGAGTTCCTCAAGTCCCAACATAGCTATAATGTTTTTTAACTCTTCGTATTCTGCGATAATTTTTCTGACGTTTTTTGCACATTCGTAATGTTCTTTTGAAACTATGCTTTGAGAAAGCATGCTTGAAGAAGATTGTAAAGGATCTACGGCAGGGTATAGTGATTGGCTTGCTCTTTTTCTTGATAGGACAACAGAGGCGGATAGGTGTGAAAATATATGGGTTGCAGATGGATCTGTAAAGTCATCAGCCGGAACATAAACCGCTTGAATTGAAGTTATGGAAGCTTCCTTTGTGCTTGATATGCGTTCTTCTAGTTCTGCTATGTCAGTGGCTAGTGTGCTTTGATAGCCAACGTGTGATGGTATTCTGCCCATTAGGCTTGAAACCTCATTTCCTGCCTGCACGAATCTAAATATATTGTCAATTAAAAGCAGAACGTTCTGTTTTTCGGTGTCTCTAAAATATTCTGCTATGGTCAGGGCTGTATGTCCTACCCTGAATCTTGTTCCGGATGGCTCGTTCATTTGTCCAAAAACCATTATGGTTTTATCAAGAACTCCTGCATTTAGCATTTCATTATAGAGTTCTTCGCCCTCTCTGGTTCTTTCGCCAATTCCGCAAAATATGCTGACGCCATTATAGTTTAATGCCATGTTGTTGATCATTTCTGTAATAAGAACAGTCTTTCCAACGCCGGCACCGCCGAATAGTCCGGCTTTTCCGCCCAACTCTAATGGACAAAGCAAATCTATGATTTTTATGCCGGTCTCAAAAACTTTTTGTTTTGTATCGTGTTGAAATAATTTTATAGGCTTTTGATGAATTGATTTTTCTTGTATTGGCTCAATTTTATCTTTTTTATCAACGGCTTCTCCAAATACATTGACCATTCTGCCCAACAGATTGTTGCCAACGGGGACTTTTATTGGCTCCTCCGTATCAAGTATTTTATCATTTAAGCTTAATCCTGATGTACTGTTTAAGGCAACGCCTTTGATTTCGTTTTCGCTGACAAGTT
>CALXXG010000049.1 GCA_944392625.1 uncultured Rickettsiales bacterium | reverse complement strand
TTTTTTTAATAAATATAATAAATGCGATTCATATATAGTTCTTGACACGGTTGCGCAAAATTATAATTATAAAATTTTTCCACCTTTAAATTATTTTGATTTAATAAAAGTTGTCAATAGAAGATTTAATACTGAAATTCCTAAAAGTGATTTAAAACAGAAGCAATTTTTATATAAAAATTCTCTAGATAAAAGAAGTGTGTTTTTATTTATATCAGCGAGCGTGGATTCACCGTTAAAAGAATGGTTTAATTTTTTTAGAACAATACCAAACAATCTTCTTGGCGTTTATATGCTGCCATTGGAAACGGTTGATTTTGCAAAAAATATAATGATTGCTTCTGGTTTGAGAAAAGAAATAAAGTCTAAAAATAAATGGATATTAATTACTTTTAACGATCAAACTAGTGATTTAAGACAGGTTGCCATTTTTAATAATAAAATTGCTTTTACCAGATTAATTTCACTGGATTCGGCTGGTAATAATTTAGCAGATTTTGCCAAAAATGATATTATAAGAACCAGTGAGTATATTAGAAGATTTGACTCTGATTTTAATTTTGATAAATTGACAATAATTAATATATTGGATAAAGAAAATACTGAGGCACTCAAAACACTTAAGATTGAAAAAAGCTTAATAATGAATTATACGCCGTACAATATAGCTTCTTTATTAAAACTTGGCAATGACTCAATAAATGAAGATGAAAAATATTGTGATCTATTGCTATCACTTTTTATATTTAAAAATAGATCTAGAATTAGATTTGGCAATTTTAAAATAAATTTAGTTTATAATATTTCATTGTTTTTTGATATATTAATAAAGTTTGTTGGACTGACTTTTATCCTAATTTTGGCTAGTTTTGGAGGTTTTATATTATTGAATATGATATTTAATAATAAAATTTCAGATTTAAATAATAGCTTGAAGGATAACGAATTAGTTTTGCAAAGTAAATCTGAAGAACAATTTGGTATGGATTCTGCAGAGGTTGATAAAATTATAGACGCTGGTGTGTTAAAAGATATGATTGATTTAAATCATGTGGATCCAATTCCTAGCTTTGCTAGATTTTCTACTACTCAGTCGGAAGATGCACTTACTCATGATTTTAAATGGTCATTGGATGGCTTTGATTATCAAAAAAATACTGATGGAAAAATAAATATTAAAATTACTTACAATGTTAGTATTATAAATCCAGATGGTGATGCTAATAAATTATTTAAAAAATATGATGCTTTTAGTGGAAATTTAAAGAGAGTTTACAATGAAGATCTTAAAAATCTTACTACCTTGCCAAATAATATAAATTTTAGTAAGAAGTATTTAACTTATCCGATTACTATTGAAATTTTGGAGAAGAATAAAAATATATGATTGATAAAAGTGACAAAAAAGTGCTTATAGAAGATAAAAAACTAAAGAAGTTAATTATAAAAATTTCTCTAGTTACTTTTGTATTTTTAATTATGGTAAGTGTTTTAGGGTACAATATTAGGCGGCTAATATCTGAACGTAGCAATTTTCAAAGCAAAGTCATCTCATTAACTAAACAAAATAATGATATTTTGAAACAAATTCGTGATTTAGATGACAAGAGTAAAACAGCAAAAAAGTATATAGAAATATGGGAAAATGAATATATACCGGAACAAAAAAAATTAAAAGGTGTTGATATTGAAGAAATAAATAATAAAATTCAAGAATTAGCTAAAAATAATGATTTATCTAATGTTGATAT
This sequence comes from uncultured Rickettsiales bacterium, assembly GCA_944392625.1. GTDB lineage: Bacteria > Pseudomonadota > Alphaproteobacteria > Rickettsiales > UBA1997 > CALXSC01. The sequence goes on along the minus strand of CALXXG010000049.1, from coordinate 4,488 downwards.
TAATTTTTCACCAGTTATTATAATGGGTGATAGGTTTGAACGAAATAATATTGCAGCCTATACTACGTTAGTTGGAATTAAATTTAGCGCAATTGCTGATGTCAGTGTTTTTAGTTTTATTGATCAACTACAAAAAACTGTAGGATATTTTACTACAATACAAGATATTACATTAAAAAGAACTGGTAGAGTTGATGATATTTATCTGACTTCTTTGAGTGATGGTGAATCTGTTTCTGCAGTTGATGGCGAAATTAATATTAGAATATATGGCTTAGGAGAAAAATAATTATGTTAAAAAAGGACCTGCTTGTTTTATTATTTGTTTGCCTTTTTGGTATAGGTTATGTGAATAGCAGTATAGGAGCTCCCAATAATGGGCCACAGAACTTATCATTATCATCCGAATCTAATAATAATTTAAACAATCAACTAGAAAATGCTACGCAACAAAATATAAATGAAATAATGCCGCCTATACCTGATAGTTTTTATAAAAATATTGAAAATGAACAGTTTCAAAATGAACAACTAAAACCTGAAAATCCAGAATCAATTAATAGTAAAAATTATTATTTAAATTATCCAACAATAATGTTTACAAAGAAGAATATTGATGATATTTTTCATGCTTTAAACATGACAAGACAAAAAACTTTATTACCTTTTATGCAAGAATACGGAACAGATGACGCTATTGGGCAAGGAAATACTCAGATAATTAACGAAACTAATATATCAATATTTTTAAATTCTATTATGTATATTTCACCAAAAAGTTGGGCTGTATGGATTAATGGAAATAAAATTACAAATAATACAAATGGTGATGGTGAGATTTCTGTTATTAATATTTCGCCTCTTAAGGTTGATTTTGTATGGACACTTGACCTGACTAGATGGGAATTAATTAATAGTAGTAAGGTTATTCCGGAATCTCAATATAAAATTGATACTAATAGCGTTAATCTCTATTTTTCTTTAAGTCCAAATCAAACATATATTCCAATAACAAATAAAATAATTGAGGGAAATATTAAACCAGAAACTGCTACAGAGGCTACCGATACTAACGTTAGTAATGCAAATAACAATAGTACGTCAAATGCTAGAACAAATCAAGTTACAGATGAACAGTTGGAATCCAGTGATGATTTATTCTTTTAAGATTTTTTGTTAATTATTAAATATATTTTAATTTATATAAATATTATTAAATAATGCTTGATTTTTTAAAAAATATTTATATAGACTTATATAAGTAAAATATAATCTAATCATAAGATTTTGGGTGTTTTATGAAATGTTATATTTTAAGTGATTAACCAACCCATAAAAGAAAAATATGACAAAAGAAAAAAGCTATTTAAGTGAAGATTTTGAATCATTGCTTAATGAATTTGAAAATGAAACACAATCTTTTGAAGAAGGAAGTGTTGTAAAAGGTGTTATTGTTGACATGGACGACAAGGCTGTTGGTATTGATATTGGTTCTAAATCAATAGGATATATTCCTATCAGCGAATTTAAAGATGAAGATATAAAAATCGGTGATGTAGTTGACGTTCTTTTAAATAAAATTGAAAACAAAAAAGGTGAACTTTTAATCAGTAGAGAAAGTGCTAGAAAATATCAAACATGGAATAATCTTAAGGATTACATGAACAATGGCACTGTTATTGAAGGTAAAGTTCTTGGTAAAGTAAAAGGCGGTTTTGCTATTGAATTAGGCGGTGTTATTGCATTCTTGCCAAAGAGTCAAGTTGATACTGCTGATTTAGCCAACATGAATGGATTAGTTGGACAAAAAGATAAATTCATGGTTCTTAAGATAGACGATGTTAGAGGAAACGTTGTTGTTTCTAAGAGAGCTATTATGGATGAACAGAGAAATAAAGAAAGAGAAGAAATTCTTTCTAAGATTCAAGTTGGTGATGTCATTGAGGGTATTGTTAAGAATTTAACAGATTACGGTGCATTTATTGACTTCGGAAGCTTTGATGGTTTATTGCACTTAACAGATATTTCTTGGTGTAGAGTTAGACACCCAAGCGATGTATTGAAAGTTGGACAAACTGTTAAAGTTCAAGTTATTAAATACGATCCAGAAACTAAGAAAGTTTCTTTAGGTATGAAACAATTGCAAGAAAACCCTTGGGAAACTATCAATACAAAATATCCAATTGGTAAAATTACTAAAGGTAAAGTTACAACAATTGCCCAATACGGTGTATTTGTTGAAATTGAAAATGGTATTGAAGGTTTAGTTCATATATCTGAAATGTCTTGGTTCAAGAACAATCTTTCTCCTTCAAAAGTTCTTTCTGTTGGACAAGAAATCGATGTTATGGTTCTTGATATTGATTCAGAACACCATAGAATTTCTTTAGGTATTAAACAAACTACTCCAAACCCTTGGAAAGAATTTGCAGAATCACACAAAGTTGGTGATATTCTTGAGGGCACAATCAAAAATATTACAGAATTTGGCTTATTTGTTGAATTCCCAAGCGGTGTTGATGGATTAGTTCACGTATCTGACCTAGAAAGCGAAGAAGATATTAAAAAATACAACAAAAATGACAAAATAAAAGTTGTATTATTAGGAACTAACTACGAACAGGAAAGAATCAGCATTGGTGTTAAACAATTGAAATGCGATTTAAAAGAAGAAATCAAAAAATTCACGAAAGGTGCTGATGTTTCTTGTATAGTTAAAACTGTTAAGAAAGAGTATCTTGAAGTCGAAGTTGATTGTGGCTTAAAAGCTATTATCAAGAGAATTGATGTCGCAAAAGATAAGAAAGATCAAAAGACAGATAAGTTTAAGGTTGGTGAAAAACTTGACGGAAAAGTATTCATCTTCGATGAAAATACTGGTAAATTCTTGATTTCTTTAAAACCAATTTCTGATATTGAAGAAAATCTTGAAGAAGAAGACGAGTTTGATATTGACCAATACACTGGTGCTGATACAGGCGCTACATTAGGCAGTGTATTCGGAAACCTATTTGAACAAATGAAATAATAATTTTTCATTAATAAAATAGTTAACTATTTTTTATATAAACTAACCCATAAGCTAAGCCAATGGGTTAGTTTTTTCCTATCCAACTTATTATTAAATTTATTTTTATTAATAAAGTTATAACATTTATAAAGTTATAACTTTATAAATGTTATAAACGTTATAAATGTTATAAATGTTATAAATATTATAAATATAAATATTAAATATAATATTAGAAATATTAAAATATAATGTTATAGTATATAATATCAGAAATATAATATTACAAATATATAATATCAGAAGTATAATGTTATAATATATAATATTAAAAATATAAATATTTTAAACATTATAAAAATATTTTAAACATTATAAATGTTATAAAATACTCTACTATTTTGTTATAATAAACTATATCCATAATTTATATAATTAAATCAAACTTAATTAGTCTAGTCTTTTAATAGATTGCAACATCAACAATGTGTTTGTTTAGTAAAAGTAAGTCAAAACTATTATTCATACACTTCTTTATAGAGATATTTGCAGTTTAATTATTATATCTCTGTAAACTATCTTTATATAAACTATAATAATAAAATAATATATATACATATATATAAATATATACATATATACATATATACATATATACATCATATATACATAAAATATCTTATTACCAATTTTTACTCTGTATTTAGCTTAACTTAAAACTTTAACTTAAAACTTTACTACAATAATAATCTAGATACTTGTTATTTATAAACAATTTTCTATAATTTGTCCATTATTGTTCATATGCTAAAAATAATTGTATCCATAACTCGTCAAACTTTTATGTAAGAATAAAAGTTCTTTCTAGTAAAATTTAATATCAGTGATGTTATATGAGTATATATTTATTATATACTGGTTTTTATTTATTTAAAGTTTACTGTAGCAAAGTATGGCATTAATTTGTATTATCTAATTACTAAACTAAATCTAGATTATTCATCTTGATATTATAACCCCTTATACCTCTTTAATAGCAAAGTATAAATCAACCATCTAAATCCCTCCCCTCCTTGAGGGGAAGCACGAAGCAGAAAAATGATGTGCTTGCACAATCATTTTAACCTGTTGGTCTGCGAAGTGCCTGACGACCGAAGGGAGGATGAAGCACGAAGCAGAAGTTGTGCAAGCTTGCTTGCAACAACTAGCCCGTCGGTCTGCGAAGTGCCTGACGACCGAAGGGAGGATGAAGCACAAAACTGATGTGATGCAAGTTTGCTTGCAATCACAAACTTGTTGTTCAGCAAAGTGCAAAACGAAAACAAGGGCTAGATGTTGTCAAAGTCCAAGCTTGCTTGAGACTTTGACAACTCATGCCCGCAGTTTGCACAAGCGAAGCGCAGTGTCAAACAGGGCTAGATGTTTTTTATGCCCGCAGTTTGCCCGACTAAAAGGAGGGAAAACAAGCCCTAAATGTC
>CALXXG010000048.1 GCA_944392625.1 uncultured Rickettsiales bacterium | reverse complement strand
GCCACAAAATCTATACCAAAAGAAATGTTGCCAGTTGCTGAAAAACCTTTGATTCAATATGCTTTTGAAGAGGCAAAAAACGCAGGTATTGAAAGATTTATTTTTGTTACAGGAAGAAATAAAAATTCAATAGAAGACCATTTTGACAACAATTATGAATTACAATCTAAATTATCAAGTGCCAAAAAGGAATCTATGCTCCAGAAAACAATTGGTTGGTTGCCGCCAGCTGGACAAATTGTTTTTTTAAGACAGCAAGATACGCTAGGATTAGGACATGCTATATTGTGTGCTGAAAAGTTTGTTGGAGATGAACCATTTGCTGTTTCCTTAGCAGATGAATTGTTTTACAAAAAAGATACAAATATACTTCAAAACATGATAAATTTATATAATAGTATAGATGAAAAATGCAATATAGTTGCTATACAAAAGGTTGAAAATAAAAACGACGTTTCAAAATATGGTATAGTTGCCGAAGAAAAAGATTTTGGAGAGTATATTAAAATAAAAAATATGGTAGAAAAACCAAAGGTTGAAGAAGCGCCATCAGATTTATCTATAACTGGAAAATATATTTTTGAACCTGAAATTTTTGATTATATAAAAAAGATACAACCAAGCAGTAATGGTGAAATTCAGGTGACTGATGCAATGAAAAATATGTTGTATACCTATTCAGCCTATGGTTATAAAATAAATGGTGAAAGATTTGACTGTGGCAGCGTTGTTGGATATCTAAAAGCCAATATTTCATTTGCACTGTTAAACGAATCTATAAGACCAGATGTAGAAAAACTATTGAAAGATTTTAATTCAAAAATTTTTTAACAATTAAATTATATATCCACTTGCGACAACTCTAGTATTATCATATATACAACAGAGTTGTCCTTTTGAGATATTTCTTGATGGCTGTAAAAGTTTTATGGTAGCCTCATTTTCATTTTTAAATATAATTTTTGCTCTATCTGGGTTATTTGTAGATCTTAACTTTACATCAAATTCATATTCTATATTAAATTCTAATTTTTTATTCAATAAATTTAATTTATTTATATTTAATTCTGTATTAAAAAGATATTTTTTTTCTCCAACGTATACTATATTTTTTTCCGCATCAATGTCTATTACAAAAAGCGGTTCTGTATAACCAATGCCTAATCCTTTTCTTTGTCCTCTTGTATAATTTATAATTCCATCATGTTCGCCAAGTTTATTCCCATTTATATGTAAAATATCACCACTTTTTTGTTTATAATAATTTTCTATTATTGCTTTATAATCTTTACCTTTTGTAAAACAGATATCTTGACTTTCTGGCTTATCTGCAACAATTAATCCAAGTTTTTTTGCGTATTCCCTAACTGTAATTTTATTTATATTTTCAAGCGGAAATTTAATATATTGCAAATATTCGTATTTTAGTTGTCCTAAAAAATAACTTTGATCTTTTGTTAGATCTTCGCCTTTTTCAAGCCAATATTCACCGTTATGATTTGTTATTTTTGCATAATGACCGGTTGCTAAATAATCAGCTTCAATTTTTTCTCTTAATTTTAATAGTTCATAAAATTTTACTTCTCTATTGCATTTTACGCATGGATTTGGCGTATGTCCAGAAATATATTCATTTGCAAAATATTTTACTACTTTGTTTTCAAAATTTTCTTCACACTCTATAATATGATGTTTTATATGTAGTTGTTTTGCAACTTTCTGTGCGTCTTCAATTGTTGAAACACTGCAAAATTTACCAAAATACAATGTCGCACCTTCAACTTCATAACCATCTTCAATTAATTTACTTGCAACAGTTGAACTATCAACGCCACCAGACATTGCTACTAATATTTTTTGTTTTATCATAAGTTCTATTTATTATCTTTTATAACTTTTTTTGCTATCTTGCTGATTTTTTTTTCTAAATTTTACACTATTAAGTATAGCTTTATGAATTGGCAAAGTGCCTTCTCCATCTTTTAACTCACGCAAATTGAGCAATCTTGTCCAGTCTGAAAGAGATAATCTGTCAGCGCTTGTTTTTCCTATATTTATTTTTTCTAATTTTGTGCAATATTTTATAAATGAAACATCTCTTATTTGAGTGTCGTTTTCAAAATAAGCTTCTTTTAACTCTTTGCAAAATCTTAGTGGTGTAATGTCTGATACTAAAAAACAATCATTCAAGTGAATTTCTTGCAGTTTTGTACAATACTGTATAGGGGATATATTCCTTAACTTTTTGTTATAATTTGATTCAAGAACTTCTAAATTTGGTAAGTCCTTGAGAACAGATAAATCTTCAATCAACATTGCTATTGTAATTGTTTTTCCAGATTTTATACCGTTTATAATTAGTTTTTTTAGTTTTTTCATATTATGTAATGGTAGCAGGTTTGTCAAGCTTGGATTTGCTGATAGATTTAAAATTTGCATTTCTGTCATATTTTCAAGTGGCGTTAAATCATTTATTGCGTTTCCCGCAAGCTCTAATTCTGCTAATTGAGTCATATTTTCAAAAGGTTTTAAGTTTCTTATAAGCCTATTTCTAAGTCCTAAAAATTTCATTTTTGTCAGATTTTTAAAATATGTCATATTTTGATCACTTAAAGCTAATGGACAGAAATCCATTGTAAATATTTCTAAATTAATTAAATCTTTTATAGGAGATAAATCTTCAATTCTAGTAAAGTTTAAATTTAAGTATACTAATTTATCTAAATTTAATATTGGAGAAATATCTCTTAAAAGGTTGCAGGAGTCTAAATCTAAGCATCTAAGTTCTTTAAAATTTTTAACCACGCTTATATTATCTAAATTGGTACAACCCCACAAAACTAAATCATGCAATTTTGTACATCCTTCTAAACCATTAAGTGTTCTAAATCTATCCATTTTAAGGGCCAATACTTCTAAGTTTGGCAAAACAGGAAAATTTTCTAGAGTTTCTATACCTGTTTCACTGAGATTTAAAACTCTTAATTTATTTAAAGATCCTAAAAAAGATATGTCTTTTAATTCTGGTAAACTTGATAAATCAAGTTCTTCAAGATTAGAAAAACCCGCAAGTTTTGAGAAATTTGTAATTTTTGTACAATCTGACATATCTAAATATTTTATATTTGGTTTTACTTTTAATAATACATCTAAATCTTCATCCGTAGAATGTATATCAAGTCTTTCTATTGGCTCTGTTATATATCTATTATTAATATCATAGGCAACTTCAATTGGTCTGGTTGTGGCTAATGCCATTATAGTTGAAAATTCTTTTTCTTCATTTGAAGTGTCAATTTTTAAAGTATCTTTTTGTTGTTCTTTTTGTTTTAATTGCTCCTGCTGCAAATCAACAGCAACTTTTGTTGCTACTTGTATTTGTTCTTCTTTTTTTGGCGAGATATCATTATCATTTGAAAATATTTTTTTAATTTCCTTTTTAACATTTTCAATTTCTATTGGATTATCAAGTTTTATAGATGTTTCATTATTTTTTATATCATTATCTTTTATTGATGTAGTATTTATAAAATCTTGAATATTATCAAATTCTTCATCTATATGCAGTATATCCTCTAAACGTTTATCGCTAAAATCTTCTTCATCTATATCATCATATTCTCTTTTTTTTTCAAAATTTTTAGAAATAACACCACCAGAAATTTGTTCAATTGCATCATCAATATTGCTTTTTAGGCTACTATTTTTAACTAAATTTAATCTTGTGTTTTTTGTTTCTTCATTATCTTGACTATTAGCAGCGATTTTTGTTATTGGTTTTCTAACTAATTCAATGTTTTTATCAATATTATTTTCATTTTCTTTTTTTTTACCAAAGCCAAATATTGACATATATATCTCCAATTTTAAATATTTGTTTTTATAGAAATAATAATTAAGCAAAATAAAAAATCAATTAAATATTGTTAGTAAAAATATTTAATTATTTATTACTAAATAAATCATTGTATTTTATTTTTAAAATAATAAATTAAAATTACTGTTAAAAACTTGTAAATATTATGAAGAAATTAAGAATAGCAATCGTTGGCTATGGAAATGTTGGAAGATATGCAGTTGAGGCTGTGCGAGCTGCTGATGATATGGAACTAGCTGGAGTTGTTAGAAGAAAAGTTAATGAAATTCCTCCTGAACTTTCTGATACTAAAGTCGTTGACAATATAGATAAATTAGGATTTGTTGATGTAGCGATATTATGCACACCAACAAGAAACATTGAAAAATTTGCTGTAGAAATGTTGCAAAAAGGTATTAATACAGTTGACAGTTTTGATATTCATTCCGACATTTATGATCTAAGAACTAGACTTGGAAAAGTAGCTAGACAAAATGGAACTAAAGCAATTATTTCAGCTGGATGGGATCCGGGAAGCGATTCAATGGTTAGAGCATTAATGAAAGCTATTGTACCATTTGGCATAACCTATACTAACTTTGGGCCAGGTATGAGTATGGGACATTCTGTTGTAGCAAAATCAAAGAAAGGCGTTGCGGATGCCTTATCTATGACAATGCCTTTAGGAGATGGTATTCATAGAAGAATTGTATATTTACAAATGGAAGATGGAGCAAATTTTGAAGAAGCTTGTAAGGAAATAAAGGAAGATAGCTACTTTATAAATGATGAAACAAGGTTTATAAAAGTTAATAATATACGTGACGTGATAGACATGGGACATGGTGTTCACATGACAAGAAAAGGAGTATCTGGTAAAACACATAATCAATTAATGGATTTTAATATGAGAATTAATAATCCTGCCCTAACTTCACAAATTATGGTATCTTTTGCAAGAGCAGCTATGAAAATGGAACCAGGAGCTTATACTACGATAGAAGTTCCTATAATAAAGATGCTGCCTGGCGACGAAGAAGAGCTAATTAGAGAATTAGTTTAAAATATAAAATAGAAATGATACATTTTTTGATATCATTTCTATAATTTTTAAATAAATTTATTTTTGTCTATTATATTTAAAAATTCCTGAATATTTTTGTTAAATGTTTTCCCTTTTTTTGTAATTAATTTATATTCAACGGTTGGAAATAAATGCTCTACATTTTTGCACACTATATCATTATTTTTAAATTCATTAAACTTCATAAAAATTTCAGAATATAAGTGTATGCCAAGGTTTGATTTTAAAAAATATTTTATTGATTCTAAGTCTCCATTTATAAACTTTATATTTCCATTTAAATTATAGGTTTTTATAATTTCTAAAAATAAATTATCATTATTATATTTATCCATCATTAATAAATTTTGGCTTTGCAAATCTTTATAGGTTATTTTTTTATCATCCTTTTTTGCCAATATATTTGCCTTATGCATTAGAATATTCGGTTTAAACTCACAAATTGTTTTTGCATTAAATTCTGAACTTATATCGTTTGCAGTCCATATAACCAAATCAACTTCTTCTTCAAGTAATTTATTTAAACACTCTGATAATGGTATATTAAATATTTCAAATTTTACGTCTTTATTTAATGAGTTTTCTCTAAATTGTTGTATATACATTGGCAATAGATAACATATAGCCGTATGGGTTGACGCAATTTTTATTTTTTTCTCGTTTTTTTCTAAGATATTATTATAAAAATTTGCAAATAAACCATCTATACTTTGTAATATCCCAATAGATTGTTTATAAAATTCTTCACCATTTTTATTTAATGTTAATTTTCTTTTATTTGTTCTATCAAATAATTGTGTTTTTACATCTCGTTCCAATGTTATTATTTGTTTGCTAACTGTAGCTGGTTCTAAAAGTAAATATTTTGCTGCTTTATTAACTGAACCAAATCTAACTGTTGTACAAAATCCTCTAATTTGATTTAATCTGTCTTTTTTATAATAAAATGTTTCTGGTAACATGATTTTATTTGTAGTTATTTAAAAAATATAACATGGTTATTATAAACTTTTTTTTGATACTTGTAAAGAGAAATATCATATTTTTTGCTTTTAATTTATTTTACTATTGTATTAAATTAATCATATTAAAACAAATTAAATAATAACGGATATAAATTTAGAAAATAAATATATTTTAATAATTTTGATACTGTTAACTAAAAAAATAAGGAAGAAAATATGCTTTTTACAACAAGTGCAAATAATACTGATAGAATTCAAGATATGGAAAAAAAATCCATTGACGTTTTAAAAACAGTTGGTATAAAACAAGGGATAGATGGCAGTGTCTTTGATTTTCTTGAAAACAAATACTTTAAAGATTTTATAAATAAAACATTTATTGGCGGCGGTTCATCGGCATTAAAAGGCAAAAAAGTTGAAGAAATACATTTAAAAGCAACAAGCGATGCTATAAAGAATCTAAATTTAAATACAAATCAAAGTTTTTTAAATATTGTTGGTTTATCTGGTTCTGGAAAATCAGAAATTAGAAAAAGATTGCCTAAAGATGCGCTTTATTTTCCTTTAGATGAAAGACTTAAAGTATTTTTAAACATGGATGAAATAAAATATATAAATGTTTTTCTTGAAGATGGGAAGTTTGATGCAAAAAAGTTTGAATATGCGATGTACTGTGCTGCTTTTATGTCTGGAAAATATAATAACTATATAATAGATCATTCCGGAGGTTCTCCATTACAACCAGGTTTGCAAGCATTAGCAGAGGGTCTTGCTGGCAAGCAAAATGAAACTATACATTTAAATGTTGATGCAGAAGTAATATCATATAATATAGCCCATAATGTTTTATATGATAATTGGCAAAGTCTTAAAGAACCTGTTAGAGATGCTATTGGTATTGCTATGGGTTATGTCAAAAAAGGATATGAAAAAGAAGATCCAGCTAGAATTCAACTTGTAAAACATGAAAAGGATGATAGCGACATTTTAGGAAACTTACGAAAAAGATACAAAGAATTTTGTGATAATAATAAATATTTAAATTCTACAGCAGAATGGATAAACAATTTTAAAAAAACATTATCAACTGGTAAAGATTTAGAAATATTAAGTCTTCATAGAGAAAAAGCCATGGATTATGTAAAACAGAACGAATGGAGAAGACCGCAATTTTCAGTATTTAGTCCAAGGACAAAAAATTGTAGTTGTGTTGATATAGCTGCTAAATTAGCAAATGATTATATTAGAAGATATGAACGATTTAATACAGTTATTTCTGGTATACCAAGTGATATTTTGCAATATGAAAATTTAGTTCCAACTGAAAATGACATAGATACATATTTATTTGATATGCATGGTGTTATACATAGCGGTGGTCCAATTTCTAGGGAGACTTTAGAATATTTTGAATATTTAAAAAAATGCGGCAAAAATATTATAATAGCATCAAATGATACAGATTTTGGTGAAAACTATATTAAAAATATAGCTTTAAAAGGGTTAGAGCAGGGCAAACACTTTGATTTTGCCGTAACATCTGGAGATGTTTTAAAATCAATGATAGATACAGGATTTATTGAAAAAGAAATTGCAAAGAATAAAAATATAAATGGAAGAAAAATAAAAATATTTGTTTTAGACAACTTAAAAAATTTAGATATATTTTGCGGTAAAAATGCTGAGAAATTTGAACTAGTATATGACATAAACGATGCTGATGTTGTAATTACTGGCACACCAAAAAAGTACAACAATGAAAGATTTAGCGTTGAAGAAAAATCATTATTTCTTACAGAACACAGAAAAAGTATACTTGATAAAATAGTACAAAATAGGTTAACTGTCATAGTTCCAAATCCAGACAGAAAAACTCCATTTGAACAGCATATTCAAACAATTGGATCAGGACGTTTTGGCAAGATATGTTCTCAAAATAACAATATATCTGTGATTATGACTGGAAAACCTAGCAAATATTTTTATGATTATTTAAAAGATAAAATGGTATCAAACAATATAGTTTACAATCCTTCAAGAACTGCTATGATTGGTGATAGTTTTGCGACTGACATGGTAGGAGGAAGAATAGCTGGTTTTAAAACTATTGCCGTTGTAAATGATAAAAGCAATATAGGCTTAACCTTGTCTAAAAATTCTAACAGTTTTAGAGAAAGAATATCTAAACAGCCAGAGGCAAAGCCAGATTTCGTTGTTAAAGATATATAATAATTGTTTGATTTTTTGACAATATTATTTTATAATTTTTATGTAATAACTATAATTTTTATATGAAAAATAAAATATCTGCTGTAATTTTTGATTTAGATGGAGTCATAACATGTACAGATGAATATAATTATTTAGCATGGCAACAGGTGGCCGACGAATTAAATATACATTTTGATAGAGAGTTTAATGAACAGTTTAGAGGCATAAGTCGTGTTTTATGTGCTAATATCTTACTTCAAAATTATAATGGTGAAGTAACTGATGAATTAAGAACAAAAACTGCAGATAGAAAGAACGAAATATATAAAGAATATTTAAAAAGTATGACCCCCGATGCCGTTAGCGATGATGTAAAATATACATTAAATGAATTAAAGAAGCGTGGTTATAAGTTAGCGGTCGGTTCATCCAGTAAGAATGCTCCTTTTATTCTTAAACAGGTTGGTTATTTTGATTTTTTTGATGCAATAGCTGATGGAAACCAAATTAGCAATAGCAAACCAGATCCGGAAGTGTTTTTATTGGCCGCTAAAAAATTAAATAAATCTCCAGATGAGTGCTTAGTCGTTGGTGATGCAGAGGTTGATATTCAAGCTGCAACAAATGGAAAACTTAGATGTGCGTCTGTTAGCTATGCTTCTAAAATTGGACTTGGCGATTATCAATTAAATAAATTATCAGACTTGCTTGATATATTAAAATAGATTTTATATTGCACAATTTTAATAGTTAAAATTTTCTAAAAAAGTTGTGCATTTTAATTCTTTAAAAAATATTTGCAAAAAATAAAAAATATTATATTTTAAGATTGATTAATTAATTTTTTTGAGATTGCTTGAAAGTTTAAGTATAAACAATATTGTATTGATTGATAAACTTAATATTCAATTGGATAAAGGGCTTTGCGTTTTGACCGGCGAAACTGGATCTGGAAAGTCTATTTTGTTGGATGCACTGGGTTTGGTTATAGGCTATAGATCCAACAGCAGACTTTTGAGAAATGGCGAGAATATGGGGTCTGTTGTTGCGGAATTTAATATCTGTAATAATAAGGATTGCAAAGAGTTGCTTAAGGAATTGGACATTGGGTTTGATGGCAATATCTTAATTAGAAGAATTTTATATGCTGATGGTAGAAGCAAGGCTTTTATAAATGATGTTCAGGTGACTCAAAGCTTTTTGCAAAATGTTGGTGAAACGTTGGTTGAAATACATGGACAAAATGAACAAATAGGACTTTTAAATTCTTCGCTGCATAGAGATATTCTTGATGAGTTTGGCGGATTGCTTGAAAAAAGAAATGCTGTCTCAAAAATATTTGATGATATGAAAAACGCCAAGGATAAACTTAATGAGATTTTAAAGAAAAAAGATGATAATGAGAGGGAACAGGATTATCTAAAACATATTATTAATGAGATTGAGTCTTTAAATATACAGCCTAATGAAGAACAAGAGCTTGCAGATAAGAGAATACTTATGATGAATAAGGAAAAGGTTTTAAATGTTTTGAATGATGTGAAAGATAGTCTTGATGGACAAAATAATATTGAAAGGTCAATAGCTTCGGCACAGCATACAATTTCAAGGGGCATAGGATTGGGCGATAACTTGCTTGAAGATGGCAAAAATGCGTTTGAAGATATTATTGAGAATCTTGAACAGGCTAGCATAAACATAAATGAGGCTATCTCAAAAATTGATTCAATATTTGACAATTTAGGTTTTGATGGCAATACATTGGAAAGTGTTGAAGAGAGGCTTTTTGCAATTAGAGGGCTGGCTAGAAAATTAAATGTGCAGCCGGATATGATTTTAGATTTAAAAGTTGAGCTTGATAAAAAGTTGTCATTTTTGGAAAATCAAGAAGTATTTATTAGTGATTTAGAAAAAGAAGTATCCGAATTAAGAAATTCATTTTTAAAGGAAGCTAAAGAATTGAGTAGTTTGAGAAAACAAACGGCTAAAAAATTGGCAAATGAATTAATGGATGAACTTACGCCGCTTAAAATGGAAAAAACTGTATTTGATGTTGATTTTAAAGAGTTGGATGAAGATAATTGGAATAGAAACGGCATTGACGCAGTAAGATTTATAGCCTCAACAAACCCAGGTATGCCAATGGGTGAATTGTCAAAGATTGCATCTGGCGGAGAGTTGTCAAGATTTATGTTGGCTTTAAAAGTTGTGCTTTCCAAGGTTAGGTCTGTTCCTACTATAATTTTTGACGAGATTGATACAGGCATTAGCGGCGCAGTAGCTGAGGCTGTTGGTGAAAGATTGAAAAAACTTGGCAATAATCTGCAGGTTTTAGTTGTTACACATCATGCCCAAGTGGCCTCAAAAGGAAATTATCATCTAAAGGTAAGAAAAGAGCAAAAGGAAAATAAAACAACTACTGCTGTTGAAATTTTAGAAATGCAGGATAGAATTAGAGAGATTGCAAGGATGTTCTCAGGCGAGATTATAACTGATGAAGCCTTGAGAGTAGCAGAAAAGATGTTAGGTAATTAGGTATGAAATTTAAAGATAAAAAGCTTGGCAAAATTGGAAAATTAAAAAATCATTTATTTGGTTTATTTTGGTTTTTATTTGGTATTGTTATTTTGATTTCTGTTCTTTCTTTTAATGAGGCAGACATATCTTTTAATAACGTTTCAACCATATATGAAACAAAAAACTATTTGGGATCTTTCGGTTCTCATTTATCTGATTTATTACTGCAGCTTTTTGGGCTTTCTTCTTTATTTTTTGCTGGTTTGTTTATTATAGTTGGCTATAAGTTGGCGTTTAATAAAACAATATACAACAAGTGGCAAAAAATATTTGCTTTTATTGGGCTTCTTATAAGCTCTTCTATAATTTTTGATATAACTACAGTATCTAAATTTTGCAGCATCGGAAGATGCGGAGGTGTAGTCGGATCCTTTTTAACCAATACTCTTTATTATCTGCCGCAATTTTTGCTTTTGCTGTTGTCTGGTTTTTTATTTTTTATATCAATATCATTCTTTCTTGATATAAGAAAAAATTGGTGGCTGGTAAAAACTGCAAAATTATACAGACTTATAAAATATATAATTTTTGGAACTTTATCAATCTTTAAATTTTTATTTAAATTGTTTACAACTAAAAATTTCCGTGAAAGATTAAGAAGATTTTTTATAAACATGTTTAATAGGCAAAAAGGTGATTTTGTTTTGATTGATG
>CALXXG010000047.1 GCA_944392625.1 uncultured Rickettsiales bacterium | reverse complement strand
AACAACTAATTTGTTATTTTATTTATCATTACCTGCAGCTTTTGATTTTGCTAGATTATAAATATCCCTAAAAGACTTGTTGGCATTTTCTGCAATAGATTTAACACTTTCATATTCTGGATAGTATTTTGTAATATTTTTCCAAGAACATTTTTTTACATCAATTTTTCCATATTTCGTATCAACGCTTATGTTACTTCTATCCATACAGGATCTGTCTACAGGATATTTGCGAATGCCTATTGTTGATGTGTTGAAAAATATTATATCTTCAATTTCTGAAATTAGATCAGCTGTTGCCAATACTTTTAAAATATAGGACGGTCTATTTTTTTTCATAAAACATGGAACAAAACATACATCTTTTGCACCAGCTTTTAAAAGTTTTTCCATGACAAGCCCCATCTCTTCACCGGTTGAATCATCAATATTGGTATCAAGAACGTAAACCTGTTTGTCATCAACCGTTGGTTCAATAAGCATAATTCTTAAAAAATTAGCTCTGCCAAAGTCTCTTTTGCCCAATCCTATTCCAGATTTTAAAATTCTATAGCTTGTAGGTAATGAATCGCTTGTTTTTATTGCGGCAACTATTGCTAATCCTGTTGGTGTTATCATTTCTCCTTCTGTGTCTGATGTGTGAAGAATAATGCCATGCTTTTCTGCGATATTTAATACTGCTGGAACGGGAACTGGCAGCTTTCCGTGCTGACAATTAACGAATCCGTGGCCGTCTGCTAAATTTTTAACTATGCAATTTTCTACTTGCAAGTCATCAAGCAATACTGCAACTGATACAATGTCAACTATAGAATCAACAGCACCAACCTCATGAAAATGCACTTCATCAACAGAGCATCCATGTGCTTTTGCCTCAGCTTCCGCAACAATTAAGAATATTTTTTTAGCTAGATCTCTAGCCTTATTGGTCATATCACCACTGTCAATTATTTCATATACATCTTTTAAATGTCTGTGCATATGATGGTGTTCATGAGAATGGTCATGGGAATGTTCATGTTCGTGTACGTGTTCATGGGTATGTTCATGAGTATGCATATCATTGTGCTTATGATGATGTCCATGTTCTTCATGATCATGATAATGTTCTTCATGACAGTGCTCCTCTTCATGCAAATGAACATCAAAATCACATCCAGCTATACTATAAGAGTTTTTCCTTGAAATTTTGTAGTCATAACCGTCAACATTTAAACTTTTTAATACTTTTTCCAGCTTTTCTTGACTAGCGCCTAAATCAATTAAAGCGGCAACCGTCATATCTCCGCTTATGCCAAAACTGCCATCTATATATAAAGTTTTTCCCATTATTTTTTCTCCAATTTTCTTAATATTCTGCAGGCTAAAACTCCAGCCCCAAATCCATTGTCTATATTTACAACTGATATGCCCTCTGCACATGAATTTAGCATTGTCAACAGAGCAGATAGCCCGCCAAATGATGCTCCATACCCAACGGATGTTGGAACTGCAATTACAGGGCTGTCAACCAATCCCGCAATTACTCCAGCCAAAGCACCTTCCATGCCAGCAACAGCAATAACAACATCAGCCTTGCGTATATCATCAATTTTGTTTAAAAGGCGATGAATGCCGGCGACTCCAACGTCATAATATCTTTCAACAGTTGCGCCAAAAAATTCTGCAACTTTTGCCGATTCTTCAGCTATTGGCATATCAGCAGTTCCGCCTGTGCACACAGCTAGTTTGCCGGGCAATATTTCAGTATTTTTTAGTTTTAAAACTATGGTTTTTGAAATATCATCATATACAGTATTTAATCCAGATTTTTCAACATATTCAAATTGTTCTTTTGAACATCTAGTGCCAAGAACGGAAATGCCTTCGGCCTTAAAGGCCTCTAAAATTTTAACCAATTGTTCTTTTGTTTTTCCAGGACAATATATTGTCTCAGGCATACCCGTTCTTTTTTGCCTATTTATATCAAGTTTTGCAAATCCAATATCTTTTATATCCTTCATCATTCAATAGAATTATTTGCTATTCTATAACTACTAATTCATATTCTCTTGAACCCATATTCAATTCTTCCATAGCATCAAGTTGATGCAATCCCTTACGTGATTCAATTCTTTCTCTTAAATGTTTGCTGACATCTTCAGGGAGATTATATAGCATATCAATAGAAGCTTGATCCAACGCCAATAAATCTTTAGATGCCAATATGCCAATATCAGGAACAGTTGGCTTTTCAGCTGCAACGCCTGTGCAATCACAATCTACGGACATGTTGTTCATAACATTCATATAGGTTATGTGTTTGCCAAAGAATGCTTGCGTAGCTTTTCCGCTTTCAGCCATGTGCTCCATAAATCTTTCTTTTGTAACGCCCCATTGATTGCCGTCTATTTCATGCAATTGTTTTTTACCTTCTTTTCCACTTGCTAGACCAATTGCGATATTTTTTAATGAACCGCCAAATCCGCCCATAGTATGGCCTTTAAAGTGAGTTAATACAACTAAAGAATCGTAATTTTTTATATGTTTGCCCATTGCAATTTCTTTAAACCATTTTCCACCGGGAACTGGCATCATGACAAAACCCTCTGAATCAAGTATATCTATTGGGGCAAAAGTCCAACCATTATCAATCATTGTCTTTAAACTACCTTCTGTAGTTTCTCTAGGGCTCGTGTAGAATACATTTGTTTCTACAATATTTGCACCGTTAGGTATTTCATCAATAACTGCTTTAACTAAATCTCTTGATAATATATAAGGTCCATTAGGTTCGCCGCCATGAACTTTTACTCCAACCTTACCAGTAATATCTTGATTAACTAATTTATACAATTTTACCATATTTTCAGGAGTAATATTTTTTGTAAAATATACTTTTGGTTTTTCATTTATATTTTCGTTATTAGTTGCCATTTTATCTGCCTTAAAATTATTATTCATAATATGAATGCCTCCAAATATCAAAATTATTATTAAGATTATTAAAGGAATTATTATTTTTTTCATAGACTTAATATATAGTTCAGTACTCTATTATGAGAATAAAAACGTTATTTTA
Source organism: uncultured Rickettsiales bacterium (assembly GCA_944392625.1). GTDB lineage: Bacteria > Pseudomonadota > Alphaproteobacteria > Rickettsiales > UBA1997 > CALXSC01. The sequence goes on along the minus strand of CALXXG010000047.1, from coordinate 6,074 downwards.
AATTTCAATATTTTTTTTATTTGACATAAGCTAAAAATTTGGGTATAATAAATAATTGTTACAATATTAATTAATGAGGAAATATATGTTTAATAATGAAAATGAAAATGATTTTTTAAGAAGAGAACTTACTAAAAAAAGAGAAAAAGCTAGACTTACTTGGCAAACAATATTGGAAAAAGGTGGAAAATTGCCAAGAGAAACGGTAACTCCAACATTGGATACTAAACTTCAAGAAAACAGTGAAAATTTAAGAAATTTCAAGGTTAATGATTTTGATATTAATGCCCTAAGCTGTTATACTGGAAGGCAATAATATATTCAATTTAGTATATAAGAATATAAAAGTAATCCGCCACTTTAACTGGCGGATTGTCTTTTTAATTTTCTTTAGGACACGTAAAAATTGCAAGTATTGCTGATATTCCAACACAAGCATATATTATTCTTGATAAAATAGACATTTGACCGAATACTTTTGCTACGAGATCAAAACTAAAAAAACCGATTAACCCCCAATTTAAGCCACCAATTATTAAAATAACCAACGCCACTAAAAAGATTTTGTTTTTGGTCATATGCTTACCATTAGTTTATTAATAAGATATTCTACTTTAAGTAGTAATTTTAGTGTAATACTAACTTATAAATTGTCAAGAAAATATATAATTATTTTTTTATTTGACATGTTTTTAAAAATGCGGTATACTATTCTTTGTTTTTGCAAAAACATTTATTGTTTTAATAACAAAATAATTTATTTATATATGAAAATAGAAAATAATTTTGCATATAATCAAGAAGAATATATTGAGATAAACAATAACCATATTAAAAATATTTCTTCTACCTCAGTACAAGATAATGAATTTACTCCAGACAATGAGTATATTGTATTAAATGATGAATCAAAAAGAAAAATAATGGAAAATAATGAGTTTATAGCGCCATATAAAATTAAAGATCTTTATAATGATTCAGAATTTTGCGACTATTTGTTTACTAAGCAACTTATGATGCAAAGGGAGGAAAAAAGAATTGCTTTTGAAGAAGAATATAGTAATTCAGAAGAAAGTTCATCTATAATTCTTTAATAAAAAATGAGGAGTTTTACTCCTCATAAAAATTTATAATGTAAAGCTAAACTTTTTATTTTAAAGAAACTGTTTTTACTGATTTTAATTCTTTATTAAGTCTTGATAAAACTTCAGAAGAAATATCTAAACTTTTTTCACTGTAAATTACAGAAGAAGCTGGTAAAACAACATCAAAATTATATTTTCCATCTTTTTCTTTTTTCATGTCAGCAACAATTTCTTTAATTTTATTTGTTACTTCAAATATTGCATCCATGTAAGTTTTTTGTAAACTATTTTCATTTTCTCTAACTTCTTTTTGGAAATTCATAACTTTTTCTTGAAAGTCCATAACTTTTTGTTGAGCTACATCTTGAGAAAGTGTTTTTATTTGCGATTCTAAAGATGATTTTTCATCATTTAAAGTCTTTTCTTGAGCTTTCAATTTCTTTTCCATATCAGATTTTTTTCCTTCTAAAGCTTTATTAACTTTAGTCATGGCTGTTGAATTTTTAATTATTTCATCAAGATTGATAATTGCAATTTCGCTTGCATTAGCTTGATTAATAAAAACCATTCCCAAAAATCCTAAACATAACAATAATTTTTTCATATTTTTATATAGTATTAATTAATTATAATATAGAAGAATATTATCAATTTAGTTATTGTCAAGAAAATATTTATTATAATTAGAAATAAAATAACTATAGATTGTATTATATAAAAAGGAAAATTTTGTGTTGAAAGTATAATTGCTATAATTTGTTTCATTTTTAGATTTAAAATATTATTGACATATAAAATAATATATATATTTTATAATATATATAGTTTTTTATATATATTATCTTTATAGGCAATTTAAAATTAGGAGCTAAAATGAATAAAATTAAAATTATCTTGTGTATTTTAAGCTTGATTTTTGTGACTACCGCTTGTGACAATAAAGAAAGTGGAACAAATAGCAAAAACAGCAATAAACAAATGTCACAATCTATAGATAGAGAGATTTCAATTGATAAAATTTATTTCTTTTATCAGGATTCTTGTATTCACTGCCACCATGCATTTGAATATATTAATAAAAAATACCCTACATTAAAGATTGATAAAGTTAATATAAATAATACAAATGGTGCTGTATTATTTTTACAATGTGCAAGAAAGTTTAAATTGGGCAGTATGATTGGCACGCCTTTATTTTGTATTGGCGATAATTATGTAATGGGTTGGGGAGAAGAACAACAGCAGAAATTTGATAGTTATATAAAATCATTTTTAAATAAATAATATATTATTGAAAATAAAGAATAAATATATTAATATATAATTTATTGTTAATAAAATTATAAATTATGGAAGTAATGAACCGAACATTCTTTACGGAAAATGAAGATTTATATGCTATAATTGCAGATAAATTGAATAATCTTAATAGAAATATTAAAAAAATTTCTACAGGTTGGACCAATATTGTTTTAGATGTTGAGTCAAATAATGAAAATTATATAGTTAAATTGCCGAGAGACGATTTTTGTGCACAACATATAATAAAAGATGCATCAGCTTCAAACTTTGTAAGAAATAATATGCATATAAAAACTGGTGATATGAAAATTGTCTATAATAACAACAGACCATTCTCAATTCACAAAAAGATTGATGGCAAATCTTTGACTGAAAGACTCAATGCTTTAACTAAAGAAAGCATTGAGAATATAGCTAAACAATTGGCAAAAATTTTTTACACATTTCATTCATTTAATATATCAAAAATTCCATCAAATTTAAAAACTAGATATTATGATTTTGTTTCTAATCTTCCAAAATTAGATAAAAATAAATATGATTTTTCATATTTTAACGGCATGATTAATGACGAAGATAAGGAAAAACAAGTCTTTATTCATGGTGATTTAAATATAGGAAATGTTATATTAAATGATAATGATGAAATAGAAGCAATTATTGACTATTCTTTTTGCGGACTTGGAGATATATATACTGATCTTTCAATATTTGCCTGCAGAGTTAAAGAAGATTTTTTTGATATTGTTCTAAACGAATATCAAAAAATTAGCAATAAAAAGCTTGATATGAAAAAAATGGATGATAGAAAACAATTAAGACAGTATATTGAAAAAGAATACATTGCTTTTATGAAAGAAAATCATCCAGAAATTAAATTTTAGTTTATTTTTAAAATGCCAATTTTATTTAACAATATTTTGGCATTTTTTATTTACAAAATTAATAAAGACTTAAGCTAATATATTTTATTAAAAATCATATTATATAAGAATTAAATTATATTAGAATTTTTATTATTTTATATTGACTTTTAGTGAAATATTATTTATTAAACTTAATGTTATAATAAATAATTTAGGTATGAAAAAATCATTTTGTATGTTGATAGTTTTAATACTATTAACAAATTGTGGTATGATGTTTAAAAATAAACCAACACCAACAAAGATTATTAATAATACTAATAGTGAGGTTGTAATATTGGATAGCAATAAAAATCCTATAGAAGTTATTAAACCAAATAACGAAATAGTTGTTGAACAAAAAAATGCCATGAGAATTAGAGGCAAAAGTGGTTCTATGTGCAAAATTCCAAGAACAACTAATGGCGGTATAGTTGCTGGTGATATATTAGCAAGTTTATTTGTTCCTCTTTGGCCGATATCAATACCTTTAATTTGGATTGGCGAGACGACTGGTGGATATTTAAGGGACAATGTTGGATATATAGAAGTATCTACTTGCTTTGAAGAAATAAAATAATATAATTGAGCCCTTTAATTTATAAAAGGGCTTTTTGTTTTTTAAATGTTTTCAGCTTCACCAACATGCTTAATATCCGTATATTTAGCAATTTCTTCATTTGTTGTGCAAATATCTTTTATATTAAGCAGATTCAGTTCATTTTTTCCACAGATTCTTGCAAAATATTTCATCTCTTCAATACTTGTCTTCAAATAATTTTCAAGCATAGCCGCAGATTTTTCAATATTAAATCTTTTTCTTAATTCTGGATCTTGCGTTGCAATGCCCATAGGACATTTGTCTGTCCCGCATATTCTATACTGCTGGCAGCCTATAGCCATCATAGCTGCACTAGCAATTGCAACAGCGTCAGCACCCATAGCTATAGCCTTTGCAAAATCACTTGAAATTCTATAACCGCCCGTTGAAATCAAAGATATATCCTTTACGCCAAGTTTATCAAGGCATTTTCTAGCTCTATGCAATGCATAAATTGTTGGTATAGATGTTGAATCTTTTAAAAATTTAGGTGCAGATCCTGTTCCTCCAGGTCTTCCGTCAATGGTTATAAAATCAGGATTTGCCTTTACGGCAATCGCAATATCCGCCTCAATGTGTCCCGCAGCCAATTTTATGCCAATAGGTCTTCCACCGCTTCTTTCTCTTAGCATATCAACAGTTTTAATCAAATCGTCAACATTTAAAATGTCAGAAAAAGCAGACGGACTCAAAATATCCTCACCAACTTTTTTGCCTCTAGCCTTTGCTATATCTTCTGTAACCTTAGCGCCGGGCAAGTGTCCGCCCATGCCGGGTTTTGCGGATTGTCCGAACTTAATTTCAATCGCATCAACTCTTTGCAGATTTTCATCATTTACGCTATATTTATTAGGCACATATTCAAAAATATATTTGTAGGCATTCGCAAATGTTTCCTCAAGCATGCCGCCCTCACCAGAACAAAAACCACAGCCAACTCTTCCGCTTCCTTTTGCCAATGCAATTTTAGCCTCTTTTGACAAAGCACCAAAACTCATATGTGAAATTATAATCGGATTTTCTAAAACCATAGGCTTTTTAGCATTTTTACCTATTATAACCTTTGTATCAACCTCTGCAAAACTATCCAACGGTCTAATCGCCAATTGTCCACCTTTAAATAATATATCTTCCCAAGATACAACATTCATTGGTGTTCTCATAGCTTCAGAAATATAGCGTCCACTTTCTGCAATTGTGTGTATATAGTCCATATATTTTTCAACAGCATCGTCTTTTCTCAATAATTTTGCTAATACACTTTCATTTTTTATATTTTTATCAGCCTTTACATTGGAAACATCAGCACTGCCTTTAGTCTCAATAGTAAAACAGCTTTTTTCAGCACAGCATACTGGACAAACCCAATCTTCAGGAAGTTTATCAAACTTTATTTTTTCTCTTTCGTCATCATATTCATAACCACATATTGCACAAATATATTTCATATTGAACTGCTTTATTAATTTAACACAATTATTTGTTTTAATTTAAAAAAGTCAAACTAATATTATAATAAATTAATTTTGTCAATTATATGTTAGATAAGATTTTTAATAAAATAAATGACAATAATGCTATTGAATCATGCCAAGAAACTCAAAAGTTTATTATGGATTTAATAGACTTTGGCTATAGAACAAATAATGATATTTTAAACGATTTAAATGATGAGATTGAGGAATTAAAGTATGAGTTGTATACTGATAATAAGGATAGAATAAAAGAGGAAATTGGAGATGTCCTATTTGTCCTATGCAATCTTGCCAACCAACATAATATAAACCTTGAAGAAGCTCTGCAATATTCAACAAAAGAATATCAAAGAAGGTTTGTTTATATAGAAAATAAAGTTGGATCTAAAAAATTTAAAAATTTAGGAAAATCCGAAATTTCAAAATTATGGAAAGAAGCAAAAGATAATTTTCAAAAAGCATGATATTTATAGGTCTAATTTAAATGTCATACTTACACAATAATTATCTTTTTCACGATCAGAAATTACTGTATTGTAGTCATAAAAGTCATCAAAAAGTTCTCCTTTTGTAATGGCTTTACATCGTCCTCTTGCACTGCCAGTATTATATATACCATCATCAATTTTTTGATCAATTGCAGCTATAATCTTCGTAGAAATATAATTATAAAAGGTATCAAATTCTAGAAGGTTTTTTTCAAATA